>CAZNDY010000024.1:0-12664 GCA_964572055.1 uncultured Gammaproteobacteria bacterium | reverse complement strand
ATAGATTATAAAATAATTATAAAAACTAAATTATTTTTTTATATAATTTATAATTTCTTCCTTCAAAACAAGTCTATCATCCCAAGGCTCTTTCTCTCCATTTTTTACACAAATAGCTTGTTCACTTCCTTTGCCAGTTATTAAAATCAAATCATTCTTACTTGAAACTAAACTTAAAGCTTTTTTAATAGCCTCTCTTCTATCTAAAATTCTAAATAAAGACTCACCCTCAATTTTACCAACATTTTTAGCTCCAACAGCTACTTGATTAATAATATCTAAGGGATTTTCATCATAAGGATCTTCATTACTTACAATCACAAAATCAGCTTTATTACCGGCCATCTCTCCCAAGATAGAACGACGACTCTTATCCCTGCCCCCACCAGCTGATCCTAAAATATGAATAAGACTCCCAGTTTCATTATTTTTTCTTATTAAATCAATTGTTTTATACAATTTACCTAAAGCTACTGGTTCATAAGCATAATCAACTATAGCTAAAAAATCTTGACCAGCGTCAACTAACTCTATCCTGCCGGGAATATTCTTAATTTTTTTCAATTCTCCAATAATCAAATCTAAATCAAGTTCTTGATTTAAGGCTAGTGATAATAATGGCAAAGAATTAACAACATTAAATTCTCCCAAAAGAGATAGTTCTACTTTTTTAGAAACAATTTGTTCTTCTCCTGATAATTTTTGCTTAAAAAATATATCAAATGAAATTTTATTATTAATTATTTCAACGTTATCATAAAAAATAGAAAAAAAATCAGTATTTGAAAATTGACCATGATAATAAGCCATTTTTTCTTCCGACCAAAAACCAGAAAAAAAAGAAGCATGTTCGTCGTCACCATTAACAATAATAGTTTTTCTAAGTTTACTAAAATTTATTTTAGATAAATTATTTTTAATCTTAACAACTTTTTTTTCTTGATCTATATATTTACTTGAGCATTTTTTTAAGTGAGCAAATAAATCACCCTTAGCTTTTTTATAATTTTCAAAACTACCATGCGACTCTATATGTTCTGGATAAAGACTAGTAAAAAAAACAAGGTCATAATTTATAAAACGATGCCTAAATTGTCTTATACCCTCAGAAGTTGTTTCAACGATAGCATATACACAACCATTTTTCACCATTTTACTTAACATTCTTTGAGTAAAAAAACGACCAAGCATGGTCATTTTCTTATCATTTAACCATTCCTGATCTCCATCACTAAACATAGCAGTAGATGTATAGCCAGTTTTATAACCAGCTGAATTTAAAGCAGCCGCCATTAAATAAACTGAGCTTGTTTTACCAGAAGTACCAGTTATACCAATAACCACTAATTTATTACTAGGAAAACCATAAAAAAGAGCTGCTAAATAAGCAAAAATAAAATGATATATTGGCCTCATTTTTTCTAAAAAATTATGAGGTATTATTTTTTTTAATAAATTTGTAATAGACATAATAAAATTATTTAGAAAAATATTTACCAAAATCGTCATCTATCTTTTTTGAAACTTGTGATTTTTCTTTATCATTTTTTTTATGATTATCTTCTATTTTTGCATCAGATTTAATTTCATTATCTTCTTCATCATTCACCAATTCTTCATCGTCATCTTCTATTTCTGAATTTTGATCAACTAAAGACTCTTCTTCTGATAAATTTTCATCTAAAACTAAAGGACTCTCCTCTTCTTGATAAAAATAACTTCCTGGTGCCTTACTCTCAGAACGATTATGTAAAGGCATGGCCGAAATTGAATTAGAAGAACTAGCCAACATTTGTTCACCAGAAACTAGTATTTCTCTTGGCTTGGAACCATTAGAAGGTCCAATCATACCGGCCTCTTCCAACATATCTAAAATACTAGCAGCTCGAGAATAACCAATTCTTAATCTTCTTTGTAATAACGAGGTTGAAGCTTTGCCAGCCGCAAGAACCACTTCTTTAGCTTCCTCTAAAAGATCGTCTTCATCACCAAAATTACCATCAAGACCAACGCCAGCAACACCATTTACTTTTTGTCTATCAACTATCCCCTCCAAATAATCAGCCTGACCATATTTTTCTTTAATATAAGTAACAATAGAAATTATTTCAGCATCACTCAAGTAAGCGCCCTGAATTCTTCTCGGCTTAGAAAGTTCAGCTGTACTAAAAAGCATATCACCTTTTCCTAATAATTTTTCAGCCCCCGAAGAGTCTAAAATAGTTTTAGAATCAACAACAGAAGCAACCGAAAAAGCTATTCTAGAAGGAGTGTTAGCTTTGATCAAGCCAGTAATAACATCAACACTTGGTCTTTGAGTGGCTAAAATCAAATGAATTCCAACGGCTCTTGACATTTGAGTTAAACGAATAACACTACTTTCAATATCTTTAGCAGCTGAAATCATTAAATCAGCCAACTCATCAATCACAAAAACAATAAAAGGCATTTTTTCCTTACTTGATTCATTATAACTTTGAATATTCTTTTTACCAGCTTGATTTAATATTTCATAACGTCTATCCATTTCATTTAAACACCACCTCAAAGCATTAACTGTTTTATTTACTTCTGTAATAACGGGAGTAAGTAAATGAGGAATATTATTATAAGCAGGAAGTTCAACTCTCTTAGGATCAACCATAATAAATCTTAAATCCTCAGGATTATTCTGATAAAGTAGGCCAACAATAATAGCATTTAAACAAACTGACTTTCCAGAATTGGTTGCGCCAGCTACTAAAAGATGGGGCATTTTAGCAATATCATAAACAATATTCTTACCAGAAACATCCTTGCCTAAAGCAGCCATTAAATTGCTGCTACGGACCTTAAAATCTCTATCCTCTAAAATCTCCCTTAAACCAACAATTGCCTTAGATTTATTGGGAACTTCAATTCCTACCAATGATTTTCCCGGAATTGGAGCTTCAATTCTAATAGGATGGGCAGCTAAAGCCAAAGAAAGGTCATTACTCAAGGTGGTTATTTTAGAAAGCTTAACCCCTTCTGACGGTTTAAATGTATATTGAGTAACAGTAGGACCAACATTAACCTCACCCATGGCAACTGAAATACCAAAATTTTCCAAAGTTCTTTGGATAATTAAAATATTATTTTTAATATCTCCACTAGTTGCTTTTCCAATTTCGGAGCTCAGTAAATCTAAAGGTAAATCAATTTTAACTTTTTTAGTCTTCCAGTTTATTTTCAGTTCCTCTTGCTTCTTTTCTTTTTTATCATTAATTGCTCCAATTTCTTTTTTAGAGAAAAATATTTCATCTTCTGACTCACCACTCTTATTAATATTTTTTTTATTTTCTTTAAGCTCTACTTCATCTTCCTCGTCCTCTTCATCACCTTCCTCGTCTATTAACTCTTCAGCTTCGTTTTCCAAATTAAAATCTTCCTCTTCCATTTCTTTTCTTCTAAGTAAATTAGAAAACCAAACAATAATTTTATTAAAATAACTCTTAGAACCAATAATATCAGACAATGTTATTCCAAAAAGCAAAATTACCGCCAATAAAAATAGGGTTAAAATTATAAGTAAACCTCCCCAAAAACCAAAAATATTTTTTATAAAAATTGATAAATACAAACCTAAATAACCACCGCCCAAACCTGCCACAGCCTTTTCTTTTATTACTTCAGAATCGAAAAAGAAGTGAAATAACAATGGCCAAGAAATAAAAAATAAAAAAAGACCAATATAATTAGTCTTCTTAGTAAAAAAAAGATTACCCTTATAAAGAGCAATACTAAAAAAGATAAGTAAAAAAGGGAAAAACCATTTAGCCCAACCAAACCCTAAAGAAAGATATTTATTTAAAAAAACTCCAAAACTACCAGACAAAGAAAACAAAGATAACAAACAAATTAAACCCAAAACAAAAATTGCTAAGGCTAAAATACTCATCTTAATTTTATTGTTAGCTAAATCTTCTAGTTGTCGATTTTCTTTTTTTTCATTTTTTTTATTAGCCATATTTTTATCCTATTATTTCTTTTATTCTTCTTAATTTTCGACTATCAATAACAAACCAGTCGGCTGAACTTCTAATATATTTTGAACTTTCTTCAAAACGATGAAAATCAGACCCACCGGTAGATATTAAATCAAAACTTTCAGCTAAAAATTGAGAATACATAACTGAACCAATCGAATGATGAGGAGATAAAACTTCTATACCATCAATACCAGCTTCTTTCAATTTTTGAGTTATATTATTAGCATATTTATTATATCTACCAGGATGACAAAAAACTAATTGTCCGCCAGCCTTTTTTCTAACTTTAACTACTCTCTCTAAATCAAGATAGGATTCATTTAAGCGCTCATCTTTAACATGGAAAAATAATTCCCGAATTACACTCTCTTCTCTTAAAATTTTAACTGAACTATCTTTAGCTTTAACTATTTTTAAAATTTTATTGTAATTAAATTTGTTGGAAGACACCTTCTCACTCAAACGATTGATAGGTATATAATTATCAAAGTCTAATAAAATATTTTTATCAATCTTGAACCCTCTACGCTCTAATTTTGACAAAGCCCTTTTCACTAAAAAAACCCTTCTACGCCTACTCTCTTCTAGCAGTTTAATTAATTCTGGATTATTCTCATTAAAATTATACCATAAAATATTTATTTTTTTATTTTTATACTTACAATATAGTTCCAGTCCATTAATAGGTTTTATTTTATATTTCAAGCAAGCCTCTTTAAATTCAGTTAAACCACCTAAAGTATTATGATCTGTTAAAGAAGCCACTTTAACTCCGTTTTTTGCAATAAAGCTAACCAAATCTTTTGGCCTTAAATAACCATCAGAATAAATAGAGTGTAATTGTAAGTCAATAAGCATATGTAATTATAATTTTAATTTTTTCTTAACTTCTTTAATTAACGGATCGGCTCTTTCGGGGTCAGGATTATGCTTAGTTAGCCAATAGACAGATGTTCTAATTGCCGTCCAATAATAATAAAGCTTAACCCTCTCTTTTAACCTAATATTATATCTAACTTTTGTTTTCTGACAATAACTTTCAATAAATATATTATGTATTTTTTTAACGTAAGAATCAGGGTAAGAATTTTTTTTCAACCTATATTCAACTTGCTGTAAAAAACTACCTAAATCTCTAGCAAAATCAGAAGGAGATATATCCGTAAAATCTATCATGGCTATTTTTTTATCACTAATCTTAATAATATTATCTGGATGAGCATCTCCATGAATTAACCATCTTTTATGACTTAATTTGAAAAAATCATCTTCCAGCTCTATTAAATAATCATAGATTTTTTTAATATCTTTTAAATATTTATCACCATACTTCTCCTCAACACTCTTTAATATTTTTTTATATCCTGGAACAACTGTTTTTATCTTGCTTTTACTTTTATCATATTGGATTTCCTTGCTAACTGGGATTTTATGAAGTTTAGCTAACCATTCAGCTGTTTTTTTAACTATTCTTTCAATCTCCTTTTTATCACCTTCTCTAATGAACTCCAACAAACTTTTACCACTAACACCTCGATAAAAAGAAGCATTGAAGTATTTAGAATAAAGAATTGGACGAGGAATTGTTAAAAAGCCATTGGAAAAACCATTATTCCAAAGATGATTCAAAACATCATAAACATTTTTTCTTGGCTCACTAGAGTGAGCTGTGCAAAAAAATGACAACTTTTTTATTATTTTCTTTTTGCTTTCTGAAACAGACAAAAAAGAAACCTTAAACTCAGTAACCACATGATAAGAACCAACCCAAATAAATTTTTTATGATGAATTACTTTTATTTTCTCTATTTTTTTAAAATCAGGATAAAGAGGTAATATTCTTTTATTAAAAAACTTTAAAATATAATCATTGTCAAACAATTTTTCAATTTTATTCATAAAAAATAATAAATTTTATCTTTTCGACCAATGTTTGGTCCAAATCATTCTTTTGGTTTTAGCCAATAATGATTCTGCTTTTATTTTTTCTTCTCTAGAAGTTGAATTCTCCAAAGACCTAATTGATCTAATAAATTCATCAACCCCCCTTTCTATTTCATCAGGATTCCACGCTCGAGGCCCAAAATTATGCTTAAAATCATTATCACTAGCCCACCAAAAAGTACAACTCGCCAAGCCCCTGACAAAATGCCATCTAGCCCAGTAACTGTTTTTATCTTTTTTGTGCCTTTCGATAGTATTATAAGCCAAATCAGCCAACTCCCATAATTTTAAATGAATTTTATTTTTTTGGCTATACCACAAATGATAAGGTTCTTTTTTAGTCAAATCCTTAAGAGTAGATTCCCAATTACTTTTTCTAAGAGATACTGAAACTGTTTTTTTATTTCTTATATAATCTGAAATTAAAATGGTTTCAACTTTTTTATTTTTTAAAATATTTTCAAATTTGCCTCTAGGATCATTGTGTCTAAGTCCGTACAACTCTCCGTCAGTAGCGCTAACAATAACATTTTTATCATCACCGTTTTCTGACAAATATTTAGTTATTTTATCAGGGACATAACAATTAGAAAATTCTCGAGATCTAAAAACAACCTTAAGATTACTTTTTTTGTCTTTATAGACCTGAGAATAATCTGGCTTTCCTGAAGAGTTGAAAGATATTTCATCTACAATAATCCAAGAATAACCCATTTTTTTTACAATAGCTGCCACCTCAGGACTATAAGCCATTTCAGGAAAGAAAAAACCTTTTAATTTAGCCTTAGGAAAATTTTTCTTAATTATAATCTCGTTCTCCCTTATTTGCCTAATTACCTCCTTCTTCTTAATCAATGGCAATAAAGGATGGTAAGCTGCCGAACCAACTAATTCAACCTGGCCCCTTTCTATCAATAAATTTATTTTTTTTATTAAATCAGAATAACCCAGTTCTAACATTCTCGAAACCAAGCAAGCTGAAATATTAAAAGTAAATTTTGTTTTTTTATTTTTTTTCAAAGCATCAAAAACTCTTTCATAGCTTAAATCGTTAGCCTCTTTAATTCTATAAGCATCGGAGTTAGCTGGTTGATACAAATGAAGAAAGTTTATCCACAACATCTTATTTTTTAATTTTTAATTCTAATAGCCTTTCTATAAAGCTTAACATATTTCTGAGCTGGAATTTCCCAGCTACTAGATTTAGACATAGCCCTTTCAATAATTTCATTCCAAACATTTTTATATTTATAATTTTCTAGAGCTCTAATTATTGCCCAAAAAAAAGAAAATTCATCTTCATACTTAAAAGTGAAACCAGTTCCCGTTTTAGAATTAGGACTAAAATTACTAACAGTATCATAAAGACCACCAGTTTCTCTAACAATAGGAATGCAACCATAACGCATAGCAATCATCTGATTTATACCACATGGCTCATAATAAGAAGGCAAAACAAACAAGTCAGACCCAGCATAAACCAAAGTTTCTATACTTTGATTTTCCTTAAATGGCTTCCAAATTATTTTTTTAGGAAATTTTTTATTAAGATTATTTATTTCTTTGATATATTCTTGATTGCCGTCCCCCATAAAAATTATTTGAACATCAAATCTTAACAAATAAGGCAACAACTTTAAAATTACATCAAAGCCTTTCTGGTGAGTTATCCTAGAAGTAGAACAAATAATAGGAATATTAAGATTAGGTACAAAACCCATCTTTTTCTGTAAAAATTTCTTATTTTCCAATTTAAGTTTATGAGAATTTATGTCAAAATTACAAAAAAGACCTTGATCATTTTTAGGATTATAAGAATCGTAATCAATTCCATTAACTATGCCAAACAAATAGCTACTTCTATTTTTCAAAATACGATTCAGGTCTTGACCAAACTTTTTAGTCATTATCTCCTCTCTATATTTTTCACTAACAGTATTAATAATGTCAGCTGACATGATTGCCCTTTTGGCAAAATTAATATTAGCAATGTCTGGATCACTAATTAGTGGAATTTTTTTTCGACCATAATCTTTTTTATCTAAAGGAACTGAAAACCAATTTTTTCCCATTTGAAAGGCTAAATTATGGATAGTAAAAATAGTTTTAGTTTTTGATAAAATTTTTGTATATCTAGACTTATTCTTTATAAAATAAGGTATTAAGCCAGAATGCCAATCATGACACTGAATAATATCAGGAACAAAATCTAATAAATTTAACAATTTCAAAGCAGCAATATTAAAAGTTAAAAATCTAATATTTTCTTTATCCGATCCATAAACTTTTTTATGCTTAGAAAAATATTTTTTAATTTCCACAAAATAAACAGGCAAACCTCCATTCAATTTACCTTCCCAAAAATTAGCCTTGATACTATTTTCAGAATCAACAACCAAATTAACATCCTTAAAAATAATTTTCAAACCATATTCATCTTTATCTATTAATTTGCCATAAAGAGGGGTTATGATTCTAACATCATGACCAAGTTTAAACAAAGATTCTGGCAAGCTACGAGCAACATCTGCCAAACCGCCTGTTTTGGAAAAAGGAGCCACTTCGGCTGAAACATGAGCTATTTTAATTTTTTTACTATTCATATTTTATTTCTTATTTAAACAGTTAATTGCACAAATTGCCAGTCCCAAGGCGTCAGCGCTATCATCAGACTTAGGCAATTCTTTTAAATTTAAAAAAATTTTTATCATTCTTTTAATTTGATTTTTATCAGCCCGTCCATAATTACTAATTGTCTGTTTTAATTGCAAGGGGGTAAATTCAAAAATAGGTATTTTATTTTTAGAAATATTGAGTAAGACGACTCCCCTGGCCTGACCGACCAATAAAGCAGTTTTAGCATTAGTATTGAAAAATAATTTTTCAACTGAAGCTATTTCTGGTTTATACTTATTAATTATTTCTTGTAAAGCTGAATCTATTTTTTTTAGACGATCTACAAAGTCATCTTTAGGATAAGTTTTTATTGAACCAAAATCTAGACATTTAATGTTAGACCCGCAAACTTCAATAAGTCCAAAGCCAGTATCAGCCAAACCAGGATCTACGCCCAAAATAACCTTCTTATTACTCATAATTATTTTTTAGGTAATAATTTATCATTTTTAATTATTTTTTTTACTATAAAATACAAAAACGTCATTATTATCAAAAATGTTATAAGAGAACTTAAAATACTGCCAATATCAAAACTAACCCCCCTTAAAACAAAAACTAGACTTTCAAACTTTTCTTTAGAAACCAAAAGCTCTACTATCGGCATAAAAAAACCCTTAACCAATGAATCTACTAAATCTTTAGATGTTTGTCCGATAATAACTCCTATTGCTAAACCAATAACTGAATACTCTTTTAAAAAATCTAATAAACCTTTTAAAAATTGAGAATTAATTTTTTTCTGAAAATATGAGTTTTCTTTATTCTCATTAATCTCTGTTTTATCACTTTTATTTTCCATATATTTTAGTTCCTTTAAATCTCTTAGAACTTAAATAACTATTTAAATTTGAAAGATTATTACCATTTAATATCACAACTGTCTTGTTTTCTTTTTGGCAGAACTTAGAAGCAACCGGATCAAAAGGAGAGTTTAAACCAGGAGTCCAAGTATCACCAACAATTTTCAAAAAATCACTCCAGCTCATTTCTTTAATTTTTTTAGCATCTTTGTTTTTTCTAGGGTCTTTATCATAAACATAGTCAATATTGCTTATATTTATAATATTTTTAACATTAAAGGTTTTAGCCAAAACAGAGCAGACAAAATCAGACGAATTGCCAGGCAAATAACCACCAGAAAACAACAAGGGTTTTTTACTTTTTATTTTTACTTCTGGATTATTAATCAAAACTGGATGAACCATTTCTCCAAAAATAGATTTAACAATATTAGCATTTAAATGAGTGGCGGAAATACCTATCCAATCTTGACTATCTGAGCTCAATGAATTATTTATTTTTTTAGCCTCACTAATTGAATTCCGGGCATTAAAACCACCACCAACAACAATTATAAATTTATCCCCCTTATCAACTCTTTTTTTGATTAAATTTTTAAACTTTTTTAAAAAATCAATATTTATTCCTTGGGACAAAGAAACCATTGAACCGCCCAAAGACAAAACAAAAAAATTAGACATTTGATGACTTAATTAAAAATAAATTTACTATATACTAACATTATTAAACAAAAAAATAAAGCTTTTATAATTAAAATACTCTCAATCGAGAGTATTTTAATTTTTACAAAATATTCAATAAATATTATTTATTTTCCCTTTTATTGTATTCCTCCATTATTTTAGTTCTCAACTCTTTCATCATTTTATCTTGTGACTTTAAATAGTTTTTAGCATTTTCTCGTCCTACGCCCATTTTATTTTGACCAAAGACGTAAGAATTTCCTGATTTCTTAATAACGCCATATTCAACACCTAAATCCAATAAATCACCAGAAATAGAAATTCCCTCGTTATACATAATGTCAAATTCAGCTGATTTAAAAGGAGCGGCTACTTTATTTTTGACGATTTTGGCCTTAACTCTATTTCCTAATATTTTTTCACCTTGTTTTATTTGAGCACTTCGTCTAACCTCAACTCTAACAGAAGAATAAAATTTAAGAGCGTTTCCACCACTAGTAGTTTCTGGATTTCCAAAAAATACACCAATTTTATTCCTGATTTGATTAATAAAGATGACTACTGTTTTTGTTTTTGCTACTACTCCTGTTAATTTTCTAAGAGCTTGACTCATCAATCTAGCCTGTAACCCCATATGTTGATCACCCATATCACCTTCTATTTCTTTTTGAGGAACTAAAGCAGCCACGCTATCTACAACAACCACATCAACAGCATTTGATCTAACCAAAGTCTCTACTATTTCTAAGGCCTGCTCTCCTGTGTCTGGCTGAGAAATAAGCATTTCTTTAATATTAATACCTATTTTTTCAGCATAATCAGGATCAAGAGCGTGTTCAGCATCAACAAAAGCAGCTATACCCCCTAATTTTTGAACTTCCGATACTATGTGCTGAGCTAAGGTTGTTTTTCCAGAAGATTCTGGGCCAAAAATCTCTATAACTCTTCCCCTGGGGACACCGCCAATACCAAAGGCTATATCCAAAGACAGACAACCTGTAGGAATGGCATCAACGTTGGTTTTTCTGGTTTCTCCAAACTTCATAATCGCCCCATCACCAAATTTACTTTTTATTTGTTGCATAGCCAAGGATGTTGCCTCTAATTTATTAGAATTACCTTTAACTGGCTCTTTGCTCTTTTTTTCTTTTGACATAATCTTTTGACAATTATTTACCAAAAAGATAAACAATTATTTTAAATATTAATAAATTAAATATATAACAAAATAAATCAACACAAAACAAAAACAAAATAAAACACTAATTATCTTAAAATAAATTAATTACAAAAAGATCCTGCTTGCGGAGTTCCATCACAACAAGATGGATTCAAAGGGTCAGCCACGCAATCTATACTAGCGCTTGGCTTGAAGCAGTTTTGATAAATATCTCTGACGCCAGAACCAGCTTGTGCTCTATAACCAGCCCCTTCAAAAAATTGAGCATGTTTAATTAAAACACTTGTCCGATCATTATCACCATCTATAGGATTAACATCTTGACCAGAAGACTCTATCCAATATCCA
Organism: uncultured Gammaproteobacteria bacterium; assembly: GCA_964572055.1. GTDB lineage: Bacteria > Patescibacteriota > Patescibacteriia > Patescibacteriales > UBA12465. Next base: position 1,019 of record CAZNDY010000024.1, on the reverse strand, counting down.
ACAGCTTGTCCACTTATTAAATTAACTCTATTATGAAAAACTTGCTCACCACCTGACTCAGAAACAAGGTAACCAGTTCTCAAGCTATCAGTTGATAAAAGTTTATCAAAAATTATTTCAATAGGACCAAAAAGATTGGCTGGAGTTTCTGGGCCAAACTCTAAAATTTTAGGGGGAGTAGAATCTATTTTATCGTTTACCCAAAATGACCAAGAAAAACTATCACCAGTCATCAAATCTCCTTGATTTTTATAAAAATAAGAAGCTGGTCCATAAGAATAACCATCACCATTTCCGTCCAAAGAATTAAGAGCAGCGTCAACAACTCCATTAATAGGAGTTCTGGCCAAGGGATATCTTTTACTGTCTGCATTTTGACAAACACTGTTTATACAAGTCGAAAAGGGACTTTTGTTAGCGCAATTATTATCATTAGAGTCACAATCAAAAAGATTAGCAGCTGATACTTCAACCATTATATTACTACTAGCTGGTAAACAAAAAATATCTTCACCGCAACTATTAGCCCCACATTTAAAATTAGAAATAAATTCTACCGTTCTATAGTCAGGAGATATTTTAAACTTTCCACTAATTAGAGCATTTCCGTTAGAAACATTTAAAACCCTAATATAATCCTGCACCTCCTCACTTTCACCAGAAACAGTTAGTGGGTTAATAGCTTCATCAAAAACAATTTGAATTCCAGAGTTCATAGGCTTATCTCTTTTATCATTGACTATCACCCTCTCCACCCTGTCAACTCCACCACTAAAAGGATCAACACTTATTTTGTCTGTATAAGACTGTAAAACAATTGAGTTTCCAACTGAACCACCAACCTTAGATCTAAGATTAATCACATTTCCAGAACAAGAATAAACTTCAACCCCTAGTGATCGCAGTGTAGCATACTGCTCTTGTAGATCTTCTAATTCGGTTGGGCAAACAAAGGTAAAGTCAGCTGGATAAAAACATAATACACTCCATTTCCCCTTAAAGTTTTCTGCTGTGACATT
>CAZNDY010000023.1:1935-12780 GCA_964572055.1 uncultured Gammaproteobacteria bacterium | reverse complement strand
CTTAGAAGTAGCGCTAATTGAAACTGTAAATTCAGTATATTGACTATTATAATTTTGATTCACAAAAACCGTAGCATTACTGCTAGTGCCACCACCCCTAGTAACAGAAAGAACCTCAGCTTCTTGAAAATAGTCAGGGATACCGAGAATATTAATATTACCTTCGGCAAACTGAAGGGTTGAGGCAATTTCCGAGCTATCCGGACTATCATCGTTTTGCGGAAAAATACTTAAAATCTTAGGAGGTGTAATATCAAGCTTAGTGCTAACTGTGAAATTCCACAATAAATACTGAGGAGAACAAGTGTTAAAAATCGATTGACTTCCATCAGCATTTAAAACATTATTAGAAAAATGAACCAAGTAAGAAGAGTCACTGTTTTCATTCCCTAAAACTTCATCAGGAAAAATAACTAAAATTTTATTATCACTACTATCAAAACTAAAGCTAATCGGATCTGAACAAGCAGCTGAATCAAAATTAAAATTTTCTTCTAAACAAATAACCGTATTAGAGGCAATAGTTTCTGGCAAAAACTCTTCTTTAAAAGTAACCATAATCATTGAGTTTCTAGGAACATTTTTTTGACCTGGTTCAGGATAAACACTTTCAACCGTACAAGCACCAACCGCTCCTAAGCCAGTTTGAAAATAACTAGAGCTAGAACTACTTGTTTGACCTTGTCCAGTGTCGCCTCCAATTTCTCTAAAAATGAAAGTAACTATTCCCCAAGCAGATAAAATAATAAACAAACCAACAGTAGCACTTTTGAGAATCCCTTTAGCTTTAGATATTTTTTCCTCATTACCCTCCGAAGTCATCCAGGTAAAGCCAGCAAAAATTATTAAAGAAACAGCAATCAGCCCCATTAAACCTAAAAAAACATTAATTATTCTAGCCACGACCTGGCGAGGGTCAGATTTTTCCAAAACCAATTGATCATCAACTGTATTTATGCCAAAAACATCATTGGAGGAGGCTAAAACTTCATTAAAATTCAAAAAAAGAAACAAAGCTAAAACCGAAAAAATTAATAAAAAACTTATTTTTAGACTATTTTTCTTATTAAACATAGAAAAATTATTTTAATTTTATAAATTGCTAATTTTAATACTATTTGGTATTATATAAAGAGATTATAGCATAAAAAATAAAATAATAAAATTTTTTATGACAATTGAAAGATTACTAAAAAAAGCTCTAGAAAAAAACCCTAGTATTGATACTAAAGAAATGATTAGAGCCTATGAATTTGCTGACAAAGCACATAAAAACCAGCTCAGAAAAGGTGGTGAGCCTTATATTGAACATTGTCTCCATACTGCTTTTAATCTAGCCCAAATCAAAGCTGATCAGAACACTATTATAGCCGGAATACTTCATGATGTACCAGAAGACACTGAACATACAGTAGAGGAGATTGAAGAGATTTTTGGAAAAGATGTAGCTAAATTAGTTGATGGTATAACAAAATTAGGTAAAATAAAATACAGAGGCATAGAAAGATATAGAGAAAATTTAAGAAAAATGTTTTTAGCCGTTATTGATGATGTTAGAATTATTTACATTAAATTTTGCGATCGGCTTCACAATCTTAAAACACTTGATGCCTTGCCAGAAAACAAGCAACAAAGAATAGCCAAGGAAACACTAGAAATATATGCTCCAATAGCTGGGCTGATGGGTATCTGGCGCTTGAAGTGGCAAATGGAAGATATTTGCTTTAAATACCTCTACCCTACTGAATATAAAAAAATAGAATATAAATATGAAATAGAAAAAAAAGCCGAAAGAAATCAATTTTTTATTAAAGTAAAAAATCGCTTAGAAGAAGATTTAAAGAAACTGAATATAGAATATGAAATAAGTGCTAGATTTAAGCATCTCTATAGTATCTGGCAAAAAATGCAAAGAAAAGATAGAAAATTCGATGAAATTTATGACGTATTTGCCCTCAGGGTTGTAGTTAATAATATTGAAGAATGTTATAAAATACTAGGAGTAATACATTCGATTTGGAAACCAATCTCTAGAAGATTTAAAGATTATATTGCTATTCCTAAACCAAATGGATATCGAAGTCTTCACACTACAATTATTGGTCCCGAAGGAAAAGCGACTGAATTTCAAATAAAAACAAGGGAAATGCATGAAGAATCTTTATATGGAATGGCCTCTCATTGGAATTATAAAAATGAAGGTAGCAAGGATTACAGCAAGCCCAACTGGATAAAAGAAATACTTGAAATTCAAAAAGAAAATCAGGATACCGAAAAATTTATTCAAGAAATAAAAACCAATATTTTTCAAGACAGAATATTTGTTTTTTCTCCAAAAGGCGATGTTATTGAATTACCAGAAAAATCAACACCAATAGATTTTGCTTATGCTATTCATACTGACGTTGGAAATAAAACGTCTGGAGTTTTAATAAATGAAAAAATAGCCTCCTTAAATCAAGAACTAAAAAATGGAGATATTGTTGAAATTATAATTGAAAAAAATCGCAAAGGACCAAACATTCAATGGCTTGATTTTGCCAAAACAAAACATGCTAGAGAAAGAATTAAACAATACTCTCAAGCTAGTCCTCTGTATAAATTTAAAAAGATATTTACAAAATAAAAAAGAGAGACCTTAAAGTCCCTCTTTTTTATTTTGATAAATTATTTATCTCATTTTTTTACCTTCTTCTAATTTACCAGTCTTCCTTAAAATCTCATACTTTTTACCTAAACCAATTTTAGCTAAAGCAGATTTTTTTAATTGTATTTTGGTTTTCTTTTTAGAAAAAGTTTGTTTACCTCTAAAAGTCTCCAATCTTTTATTATTCTTCAAGCCACCCTTAAAACGTCTTAAAAAAGCTTCAAAACTTTCTCCTTTTTTTCTTTTTAAATCAGCCATATTGACCCCCTTTCTATTTTTATTAATTCTAAGCAAAACGACTATAACACTATTTAATATTTTTTTCAAGCCTAGCGATTAAATCCTTTTGAGCGATTATTTCTTGAACTCCAGAATCAGTGTCTCTAAATAAAATTGTTTCATCGGCTAACTCCTTTTTACCTAAAATTAAGACAATATTTGCTTTGTAACTCTTAGCTTCTTCCATTTGACCCTTTAAATCATCTAAATGAAAAGCCTGAAAAACATTAAAGCCTCTCTTTAACAAGTCTTTAAACAAAAACATAGCCTTAATTTTTGATTGACTATCAATTTGAGCCAAGAAAACGACATCATTTCTATTTTCTTCAATTAACTGATTGTTTTCTTTAGACTTAATAAGCATCCTTTCAATTCCACCATTAAAACTTAAAAATGGTAAGTCTCGACCGGTCATCGTGTTGAATAGGTTGTCATATCTTCCTCCGCGACCAAGAGATATGCGATTGTTAAGCTCGCCATTTTTTTCTATTGGCCAAATTTCAAAAATAAGGTCATTATAAGAACCCAAATCTTTGACTAAATAAGGATTAAAATTATAATTCACATCCATTTCATCCAAAAATTCTAAAGTCTTATAGAAACGAGCATTGCTTTCTTCTGATAAAAAATTAATAATCTGAGGCATTTCATTGCGAACACTTAAACATGACTCTTCTTGACATTCCAACAATAAAGTAGGATTTTTTAATAAATTTTTCTTACATTCTGGACAAAGTTTATTTTTTCTTCCACGATCTTTAAAGGATTTAATAAATTTAGACAAAAATTCTTTCTGGCAAATATTATCACCCAGACTATTTATCTGAACCTGAACATCAATTTGCAATTCCTTAAAAATGTTATAAACCAAAAAGATTAAAAAAGCGTCAGATGCTGGTTTAGTATCATTAAAAATACTGAAATTAAATTGAGTAAATTGTTTGTAAACACCTCCCCTAACCTTTTCTTGTCTAAACACTGGACCAATTGAGAAAAACTTAGAAGGCCTCTCTTGGGTGTTCAGAATATTGTGTTCAACCAAGGCCCGAGCCATGCCGTGGATCAAGTCTGGCCTTAAACAACTTTTTTCTCCTCCTTTTTGCTCTAAAATAAAAAGATTGTTCAATCTGTTTTTATCTAATGTTTTTTTATACAAAGGAAAACCCTCAATTACTGGAACATCCATCTTGTTAAACCCATAACAGTGAGCATAATCCTCAATCTTTTTAATTATAGGCCCTAAAAACTTGTAATCAACTGGTAAAACATCTTTCATCCCTAAAAGTCTTTGAAAATTTTTAACTGAAGCTCTATCTTTAAGATTTTTAGAAGCATTATTTCTTGAAGGCTTTTTAACAAAAGAAATTTTTTTCTCGCCTTTTTTCCTTCTACCCATATTTTTGAAATTAATTGTTATAATAATTCAATTTTTTAAAAAAAGTAAAGTCTCTAAAAGGCCAAGCTCTGAGCATAACTCTGCCCACTAAAAAACTTTTATTAACAGGACCAAAACTGCGAGAATCCATTGAAGCATGACGATTATCGCCTAAGACAAAATATTCATCATCCTCCAAATCAATAAAGCCCTCCTCTATATCACTGGTCTCAATATTATTGTCCAGGTAAAAAGATTCATCAAGGACAAAGCCTCTTGAATTTTCATCATTAAAAATATAAATATCGCCATCAACTATTTCCACCTTTTCTCCCGGTAAGGCAATAATTCTTTTAATAAAATATTCTTTGGGATTTAAAGGATATCTGAAAACAACAGCCTCTCCTCTTTGAGGGCTGTCAAAGCGATAAGAAATCTCGTCAATAATTAAATATTCATGATCATGAAAGTTTGGCTCCATGGAAGCCCCCTTAACATAAAAGGGTTGTATAACAAAATACCTAATCGGCAAGATTATCAAAAGAGAAATAATTACTACTTTAAAAAACTCAATAACATTTCTTAACATAATTTATATTTTAATATATATAAGTAAAATTTAACAAAAATATTAGTAAAAATCAAATTATCAGCATAGCATCACCATAACTAAAAAATCGATATTTAAGATTAACTGCTTCTTGATAAAGATTTAACGCCTGCCCTTGTCCAGTCAAAGCGCTAACTAAAAGCAACAAACTTGATTTAGGAAGATGAAAATTAGTAAGTAAACAATCAACTATTCTAAAATTATAACCAGGATAAATGAAAATATCAGTAGAAAAATTTAAATCATCACCTTGATATTTTTTAATTTGACCATTTTTTTCAAAATTTAAATAAGAACTTAAACTTTCTAAAATTCTACAAGAGGTTGTGCCAACAGCCACTATTCTCCTGCCCTTATTTTTAGCTTCAATTATCAAGTTAATTGTTTCAGCTGAAATCTCTATATCTTCGCTGTGCATTTTATGTTCTAAAATATTTTCAACCTTAATTGGCAAAAAAGTCCCTAAACCAACATGCAAACTAGCTTCGACAATTCTTATGCCTTTTTTTTCTATTTTATTTAAAAGTTCATCTGTAAAATGCAAACCAGCTGTTGGAGCAGCCGAAGAGCCAATTTTATCTTCTTTGGCATAAACAGTTTGATAATTTAAATCATCTTTTTTATTTTTTTCATCTCTTTTAATGTAAGGTGGCAAAGGAGTTTGACCAATTTTTTCCAAAGTTTTAATAAATTTTAAATAATTTTCTGAAAAAGAAACAAAAAAAGTATTATCCTCTTTCTCTAAAACTTTTGCTAAAAAAATATCATTAAAAAATAATTTAAAACCAGGCTTGACCTTGCCACCAATAAGACACTGCCAAATATTTTTTTCTTTATTAATATTTTTTAATAAAAAAATTTCAACCTGACCACCACTTTCTTTTCTGGCCAAAATTCTAGCTTTAAAAACTTTAGAATTGTTAACAAAAAGCAAATCATCTTTTTTTAAAAAATCAATAATATTATAGAAAAAAGAATGCGTTATCTCTTTTTTTTGACGATTATAAACTAAAAGGCGGGAATGATCCCGCGGATTTACTGGTTCTTGAGCTATTAATTCTTGAGGTAAATAATAATCAAATTCGGATAAATTCATAAATTATTTTTTATCTAAACCTAAATGACCAAAGGCAGCATCAGTAGCGACTCTCCCCCTAGAAGATCTATCTAAGAAGCCAAGTTGCATTAAATATGGCTCATAAACATCTTCAATGGTTGACATATCTTCTCCAGTGGCTGCAGCTAATGTATTCAAGCCAACTGGCCCTCCTCTAAATTTATTGATAATGGTATTTAAAATTTTTCGATCAACATGATCTAGTCCATATTTATCAACATTTAAAATTTCAAAAGATTTCAAACAAATCTCTTTACTAATTATGCCGTCTCCTTCAACCATTGAAAAATCTCTGACTCTTTTTAATAATCGATTAGCAATCCTAGGAGTTTTACGAGATCTTTCAGCAATTAATTTTTCAGCTTCTTCTTCAATTTCAACACCTAAAATAGCAGAACTTCTTTTTATTATTTGTTGTATATGATTTTCTTCGTAAAAGTCTAAATGATGAACAATTCCAAAACGATCTCTTAAAGGAGCTGAAAGCATGCTAGCTCTAGTAGTGGCACCAATGATGGTAAATTTAGGTAGGTCAATTCTAATTGTTCTGGCCCCAGGACCCTTTCCCATTATTAAATCCAAAGCAAAATCTTCCATAGCTGGATACAAAATTTCCTCAACTGTTTTATTAAGTCTATGTATTTCATCAATAAACAATATATCACCCTCACTTAAATTGCTTAAAATAGCAGCCAAGTCACCGCTTCTCTCAATAGCTGGGCCGGAAGTTATCTTAATATTAGCAGTCATCTCATTAGAAATAACATGAGCTAAGGTTGTTTTACCCAAGCCAGGAGCACCATAAAATAAAACATGATCAATTGGTTCTGATCTTTTAGAAGCTGCTTTAATGCTAATTTGTAGATTAGTTTTAATGTTGTCTTGACCGATATAATCAGAAAAATTCCTTGGTCTTAAATTAAGATCAAAGCTTTTGTCTTCGCTAATATTTTCACTTGGACTAACTATTCTATCTTCACTCATAAAAAATTGTTATAGATAAATAATAACATCGCAGAGATAAAAAATCAAACAGAATCTAAAGGAATCTTGATTATGAATTTAGCGCCTTGACCAAAATCACTCTTAACTTTTATTCTTCCCAAAAAGTCATTTTCTATTATTTTTTTGCAAGAAAACAGACCCAAACCACAATTAATGTCACCGGGTTTATTCTTTAAAGAAAAAAATGGTTTAAAAATAAGGTTCAAATTATCAGAATCAATACCAATGCCGTTGTCCTTAAAAATCAAATAAATAAATTTATTATTTTCACAAAGCTTAATATATATTTTTCTTGAAAAATTATTTCCCTTTTGTTTTAAAGAATCAACTGAATTACTTATTAAATTAATAATTATTTGAGAAAATTTTATCTTATTAGAAAATAAAAAAAGATTGTTTTGTAAGGATAATTTTATATCAATTTTATATTTTTTAAAATAAAAATTAAAAAGCGATAAACTTTTTTTTATCTCTTCAGCTATTTCAAATCTATTAAAACTCACTTTATTTTTGTATTGGTCCTTTAAAAAAGAAACCAAGGAAAAAGCCTTGGTTGATACATCTATTAAATTATTATAGTTAACACACTGATGATTATTGCTCTTGTTCCCTTGAGAAAAGCAAGTAGATTTCAATTGTTCCAAGGACAAGCCAAGAACAGTTAAAATATTAGCTAAATCATGATAAATGCCGAAAGAAATTTTGCTAATCTCTATTATGTTATAATTCTCGGCCATTTTATCCAGGCACTTAGTCATCCTAAAAGAAAAATCTTCTTTTCCTTTTAAAAAAATATTTCTTTCTCTTTTTATTATTTCAAACAAACAAAAAATAATAAAATTAATAAAAACAAAAGAAACTAGCCACAAAAAAACAAAAGACAAAAAAGATGAATCAGAACGATGAACTCCGCACAAAAATAAACCAAAAAACATTACAAGATTCAACAAAAAAACAAACAAATATTTCTTGTATTTTATTATTAAATTCATTTTACTAAATTTAAGTTCTTTATTTTGATAACTATAAAACAATAGCTATAAATAAAACTTAAATAAAAAATAAAGTTTTAAAAGTATTTATTTTAAATTTAGCCTAAATATTTTTCCAGGAGATGGTCTTGTTCCAACTTTAGAATATTTTTTAAAATCAAATGAGTAATCAAAATAATATTGAGTTTTACCCTTAACAATCAAACCACTATTTTTATCAACCAAAACATCCAAAAAAGAAGCCTTGCTTAAAATAAAATCCAAATGTTTTTTTTCCATATCAAGCGAAAGGGCTCTTAATTTTTTAGACCTTTCTTTAATAATTGCTAAATTATTTTGATTAGGAAAATAATAAGCTCTAGCCTTTTCATGAGCCGAAAAAGAAAAAACATGAATCTTGGCAAAAAACATTTTTTGACAAAAATTATAAGAATCAACAAAATCATTTTCATCCTCTCCAGGAAAACCAACTATAACATCAGTTGAAATAGAGGCATCTGGTATTAATTCTCTAATCTTTTTAATTCTTTCTTCAAAATAAGAAGTGTTATAAGGGCGATTCATTAATTTTAATATTTTATCGCTACCTGATTGGAGAGATATATGAAAATGAGGACAAATACGACCCTTTGACTTGGCTGTTAATTCTAAAATATCATCGCTTAGCTCATTTATCTCAATAGAACTAAGTCTAATTCGAAAAGAATGATCTACTTCTAAAATTTTTTTTAATAAATAAAAAAGGTTAATTTGCCCATCTTTAAAATCAACTCCATAAAGACCTAAATGAATACCAGATAAAACTATTTCTTGATAACCAGTCTGACAAGCACTTTTTATTTCGCTTAATATATCTTCAACTTTTCTACTTTTTAAAGGACCGCGAGCAAAAGGAATAACACAATAAGAACAAAATTGACTACAACCATCTTGAACTTTTATAAAATAACGACTACGGTCACCTATTGTTTTTAAAGTTTTTTCTTTTTGATTGTTTTGGCAAGAATTATTTTTAGCTAAATCAGAAAAAAAAGTTTTTTCAATTTCCAAGAAAAAATTCTCCCAGTTATCACTTTTACCAAACCAAATTAAATCAGCTCTATCTTCTTTTAAATTAGTGTAAACCCTAGGCCAACAACCTATTAAAACTATCTTTGCCTTAGAAAATTCTTTTTTTAGAGAGGACATTAGTTTTTGAGCTTTATGTATAGCAACTTTAGTGACTGAACAAGAATTAATAATAATAATATCAAGATTTTCACTTCCCTTTTTAAAACCTTTTTTTATTAAAAAATTCTTTAAAGAAGCTGAATCATATTGATTGATTTTACAGCCCAAGGTATATATTTTAAAATTTATATTTTTTCTCATAGTTTGATAAACCTAAAAACGTTTAAACTTAATTTTTACGATCACTGTTTACAACAAAAATTATATTTTTATTATATAATATTTAAATAAATAAAAAAACACCCCTAAAGAGGTGTTTTTGAGCCGCCTGTCGGGTTCGAACCGACGACCTACTGTTTACAAGACAGTCGCTCTGGCCAGCTGAGCTATAAACAAAACAAAGCGAGTCAAAAAAGAGCGAGTCAAAAAAACTCGCTCTTTTAAAAATAAAATGTTTTTAATTAAAGATCAGTAACCGTAACATCAATTTCCCACATATTTCCATCAGGTCTATTAATAAACAACGAATAAGCTCCGGCGCTTGTAGCTTGAGAAGGTGTAGATATTAACAAATCAGCACTAGCAGCGGCCTTTGTCACTGTTACATCAACTAAAGTTGTAGCATCATCATTCATCATGAAGGCATAGATAGAACCATCATCAGAAATAAAATGAGCTAAAGTATCAACCCCTTCAGCGTCTATTAAGTCAGTAACTGTTATTGTCGCACTTGCATCTTTGTTGTCAAAAGTAGCTGTATTTGGAGTAATAGAAGCTAGGGAAGCAATAACATTAACTGCTAAAGTCTCTGTATTAGTTACACCATCAACTGTTATTGTTAAGGTATGTAAACCAGCACCAAATAAATCCATTGGGAAACTAGCTGAACCAGCAGTAAAAGTAATGGGTTGATTGTTTAAAATATTCTGAGCCTCTACATCACTATAAACAGTTACATTAATATCACCAGAAAGATTATCACCGTTAACATCTACTGCTCCAGAAAGATTTATGCCAAAAGTTAATCCTTCAGTTTTATCTCCAGGGTCAACTAATGATGGAGTGAAATCAGAAAGATCAAGTGTTCCATAATCTTTAGCAGTATTAAAATTTGTTGTAGCTGTGCCTAAGTCTGTTACAGCTGTATCAACCGTAGCTTGATTTGCTGTTACATCATCTAAAACAGCTTGAGCTATGTTAATGGCAGTTTGATAAGTTGAAACATCAGCTGTTGTTACCCACTCAACTGTTGTTAAAACATCACTTCCATCTGCACTTACTATAACGGAATCTCTATTTGATTCAGCACTTGTAATGTCTGATGACAAGATTGATTTGTCAACAATAGCAACCACCTCTATACTTCCAACAGCTGTAGTATAATCAGTTGTATTAGTTGGAGTAAATGTCCAAGCATAAGTAGCTGTTTCATTTACAACTGTTGCATTACCATCATCCCAGGTAAATGTTCCAGAAACAGCGGCATTAGTATTTGGATCTTTAAAAGTTCCAGATAAAGTAGAGTCACCTAAAGTTTCATAAGCATTAATTGCTGTAGCTGAAACGGCAGTGTCTACAACTGGAGTAACCTTTAATGTTCCATAATCTTTAGCAGTATTAAAATTTGTTGTAGCTGTGCCTAAGTCTGTT
>CAZNDY010000023.1:0-1835 GCA_964572055.1 uncultured Gammaproteobacteria bacterium | reverse complement strand
GGAATCTCTATTTGATTCAGCACTTGTAATGTCTGATGACAAGATTGATTTGTCAGCCGTAACAGTTACTTCTGTTATGGCCGTCTTACTTACATCAGCTGAGGAAATAGCAGTTATAGTGGTCGTACCAATAGAAACTGCAGTCACCACTCCTCCAGAAACAGTAGCCACACTGCTATTGCTTGAAGTCCAGTTAACATTTTTGTTAGTAGCATTGCTTGGACTAATAGTCGCTACTATAGTTTCAGTATTGCTCCCTAAAACAACAACAGCGCTTGCTTTATTAACACTAATGCCCGTTACATCTATAGTATTACTTCCTCCTCCTCCACCACCAGCAAAAAAAGGTATAAAAATAGGAGTAATTGTTGTTTGTGCTCCTGTAGAATCACTAACATCGTTTGAGCTTGTTTCTTGTTGCGGAGCGGTCTCAAAACTAACATCATCAGAATTAATCTCAGCTATTTGAATTGTTCCTTCACCACTTACATCAGCTTGCGCATCAAAGACCATATTGGCTACTGTAGTTTCGGCGCTTAAAGAAATTTGAGCTCCCTGGGCTAACTCTGAAATGCTAATACTGGAAATATTTGATTCTCCAGATGTTTCAATAAAAATATTAGGAGCATTTACTTGGACACTGTCAAAATTACCACTCAAAATAACTCCTTGTCCACTAGCACTTTCTGAAATAACCACCTCCAGACCATTAACACCAATTGCGACTACACGAACAGCGCCACTTGATGTTTGTTCAACTATAATTTGATTAAAATTTCCTCCATTAATATGAATACTGTTTTCTCCACCACCCCTAATATAAGTTTTTCCATCTACTGTAACATTATTTAAGGTAGCATCACCCTCTCCAAGCTCTTCGGCAATAATTAAATCACCCTTAATATGCAAGTTCTGTAAGATAACCCCATCTACCTTAATAGAAACATCTCCTTCTACTACTTCCAGACCTGTATCTGGACCATAGGTTCCAGCTGTTTTATATTCTGTATATTTTTTACCAAAATTTAAATCTTCTGATATCTTATCTAAATTAGTATTAGTAATACCTAAGCTCAAATTTCTCATAATTGCAAAAGCATCGTGAGGTCTTCCTAAAAAATATCTTTTATTATCCCCTGGATAAATATACCAAGCTTCACCGTTTTCTTCTACTTGAAGAAAAATTTTACCAGCATGTTTTTTGGCAAAATTATAATCTAACCTATTATTTTGATCATTTAAATCATAAGCAGACCCAGACACATAATCTAGATTAACTGGAATTTTACCTAAATCAATGTTGGTTATGCCAATGCCTTGATTTCTCATAATAGAAAAGGCATCATGAGGTCTTCCTAAAAACGATCTCTTCTCGGTTGTTGGATTTAAATACCAAGCCTCACCATTTGCCTCTACCTGAAGCAATATTCTTCCTTTTAGTCTACTAGTTAAATCACTAGCATTGGTTGCCAATGGTAATAAAAATAAAAACAACAAACAAAAAGAAATAAATTTAAATTTCTTTAAAAAAATTCCCATAATTTTAAAGCCAAGTTTATAAATAAAGTGTTTACAAACTTTTATTACTTTTAAAAAATTAATATAATTAAATCATATTATTTATCTTGTTAACCAAAATAAAAAATATTCATATTTGTTATATAACATTATACAAAAAATTTTAAATAAAAACAAAAAAATAAAAGAGAAAAGAGATAAAAACCAACATTTATACTATAAATATTTAAATAAATAAAAAAACACCCCTAATGGGGTGTTCTTGAGCCGCCTGTCGGGTTCGAACCGACGACCTACTGTTTACAAGACAGTCGCTC
>CAZNDY010000022.1:0-13140 GCA_964572055.1 uncultured Gammaproteobacteria bacterium | reverse complement strand
AAAAAAATAAATCAAAAACTATTTTCTATAAAAATTATAAAAATAAAACTTATTCACATCTTATAAACAATTCCTAAACAAAAAAAGTGATTGTTCAAACTTGTTTTTTTTACTATAATAGGATTAATTTTTAAACTTAAGAAATGAACTATGACCAACGATCAAATTTGGCAAGCCGTTCTTGGCGAACTAGAGATAGGAATATCCAGGGCTAACTTTATAACCTGGTTTAAAAACACTTTTATATACGACATAGAAGATGAAATAGTAACAATTTCTGTCCCTAATGATTTTGCTAAAAGATGGTTGGAGCAAAAATATTGTAAATCAATAAAATCATCACTTGAAAAAATTACTGAAAAAAAAATAAAAGAAATTGTTTATAAAATAAATTTAGAAAAAAAAGAAGAAACAAAAGAAGACACAAAAAATAAAGAAGAAATAAAAACAAAGGCACAAGAAGAAGTAAAGAATATTCCCTGTGAACAAAAAATAAACCTAGGAAATTCTGGTCTTAACCCAAAATATTCTTTTAATAGTTTTATTATTGGTAAGGCCAACGAACTAGCCTGTGCTGCCTGTCAAGCAATTATTAAAAATCCCGGAAAATCATACAACCCTCTTTTTATTTATGGTGGAGTTGGTTTAGGAAAAACTCACTTATTACAAGCCGTTGGAAACGAATTTATAATAATGAACAAAAAAGTTTTATATACAACCAGCGAACAATTTACTAATAATTATATTGATTCTATAAAAAGTGGGCGCGCTAAAGAATTTAAAAATCTATATAGAAATGTTGATCTTCTTTTAGTAGATGACGTTCAATTTATGGGTGGAAAAGATGGAACTCAAGAAGAATTTTTTCATACCTTTAATCAACTACAACAAGGAGACAAACAAATCATATTATCTTCAGATAGACCACCAAAGGCTATACCAGCTATAGAAAAAAGACTAATTTCTAGGTTTGAATCTGGAATGGTAGCTGACATTGGAAAACCAGACGTAGAAACTAAAATAGCTATACTAGAAAAAAAAGCCAGAGAAAGAAATTATATATTAGAAGAAGAAATATTAAAATATATTTCCAACAGTATTCAAAACAATATAAGAGAATTAGAAGGGGCACTCAATAAAGTTATTGCTTATCATGAATTTCACAATATAAGTCCAAACATAAAAACAGTAAAAAATATTTTAAATGATTTAACAAACAACAATCAAATAAAACCAATAATACCAAAAGATATAATTGATGTTGTTTGCCAATACTACAACATAAGCAATAAAGATATGTTGGGAGAAAAAAGAAAAAAAGAATTGGTTTTACCTAGACAGGTGGCTATTTTTTTAATGAGAGAAGAGCTTAATACTTCCTATCCGAGCATCGGAGAAGAATTGGGAGGAAGAGACCATACAACAGCAATTCATTCTTATAATAAAATAAACAAAGAAAAAGAAGAAAACGAAAAGTTAAATCAAGAAATAATATCAATTAAGCAACTTTTGTATGGGTCTCTTTAGTTGTTAATAAACACTTAAAATCTATTATTATTTTGTTAATATCAAGTTTATAAATAATAATTTTTCTGTGTAAAAAATATTTAAAACTTATAACAACTTGTTAACAAAAAAAACAAAAAAAATATTATCAACAAAAAGTTATATTTAAGTAAGAAATAAAACACAGACAAATTAACAGCCAAAATTTAAAAAAATTACAATAAAAACAAAGAAAATCAACAAATAAAAAAGTTATTCACAGGCCTTATTACTATTATTAATTTATATATATAAAAATATACAAAAAAATATGAAGCTAACTAGCTTAAAAGAAAACTTAAAACAAGGACTTTCAATTGTTGGACATTTAACAACTAAAAATATAAATTTACCAATTCTTAATAATATTCTTTTTAGAGCAAAAAAAGAAGGTCTAGAATTGATTTCAACTAATTTAGAGATAAGTATTGTTCATTTTATGAGATCTAAAGTTGATCAAGAGGGTGAGGTTGCAATTGATTCTAAAATAATAAATGATTACGTTTCTTTGTTGCCAGAAGAAAAAATAGAAATAGAAACAGTAAATGATGAATTAAAAATAAAGTGCAAAAACTATAAAACAAAAATAAACACTCAAGATAGTAAAGATTTCCCGCTTGTACCAATAATTGAAGATGAAAATTGTTTTTATGTAAAAACAGATGAATTTAAAAAAGCAATAAGCAATGTTTCTTTTGCTGTTGCCTCTAGTGATGGTCGACCAGAAATTTCAGGAATATTTTTTTCTTTAATAAATAAAAATATTTTTTTAGTCGGAACTGATAGTTATCGATTAGCTGAAAAAAGTATTTCTTTTTCTTCTGATAAAAATTTAGATGATAAAAAGTTTATAGTTCCAGCAAAAACAATTCAAGAGGTTATTAGAATATTGAATAATTTTAAAGATAATGAACAAATAGAAAACATAGACAAAATAAAGATATGTTTTAATGAAAACCAAATTTCTTTTTCTTTTGGTTCATCTTTTTTAACTTCTAGATTAATTATTGGGAGTTATCCAGATTATAAACAAATAATTCCTAATAATAAAAAAACAGAAGTTTTAGTTAATAAATCAGAGATTGTTAGAGCAATTAAAGCAGCTGGGTTATTTTCTAAAGCTGGAATAAACGATATTGGTTTATCAAGTAAAAAAGATAAATTAATAATTTTTTCTAATTCTTCTCAGGTTGGAGAAAATTTTGTTGAAATTGATTGTAAAACTAAGGGTGAAGAAATGGAATTATTTATAAACTACAAATATCTTTTAGAGGGACTGAATAATATTTCAGACGATGAAATACTTTTATCTTTTTTAGATAGAAACACTCCTTGTAAAATAGAAACAAAAAAAGATGATAAATTTTTATATATTGTTATGCCAATAAGACAATAAAAGTATTGCTAAGTTGGAGCAAATAATGTATAATTTAATTGTTAGAACATTTTAAAAACTAATAAAAATTAATTTAATTTTTATGAGCGAAAAAAAAGAAATTAAAATTGGCAAAGATTTTGCCTCTTTAGTAACTGGGTTTGTTTTGGGATTTTTAATCGCCTTTGCGATTTGTTGGAACACAATCTCTTACATCATCAGGGTTGCAATGGAAAAATAACCTAATAGCCGTTTTAAACGGCTAAAGGGCTTATAGCTCAGCTGGCTAGAGCGCTTGCATGGCATGCAAGAGGTCATGGGTTCAAGTCCCATTAAGTCCACCAATAAATATCTATTATAATGTCTATTATATTGTGGACATAAATCAAATTTAATCTTTATTTTTGCTAATATTAGCAAAAATTTTTTAGTTGATAAATTGTGGAAAATATTGTTTAAAATCTTAATATTTTTTAAAAAAATGAAAGATGATAAAAAAATAGAAAAAGAAAAGGGGTTTTATTTAGTTTCGGTTGACATGGGTTATGGACATCAAAGAGCTGCTTACCCTTTTTTAGATGTAGCTGAAGGAGGAATAATAACCGTTAATAATTATTCAGAAGCAAGCGAAGAAGAAAAAAAAATTTGGCAAAAAGACAGAATTAATTATGAAACAATTTCAAAATTTAAAGCAGTTCCAATTATTGGGAGTGCTGTTTTTTCTATAATGGATTATTTTCAGAAAATAGAACCATTTTATCCAAGAAGAGATTTGTCAGAGGTTAGTATTCAACAAAAACATTTTTTTAAGAAAGTTAAAAAGGGTGTGGGAAAAAATTTAATTGAAAAATTAAATAAAAATCCATTACCGATGGTAACAACTTTTTTTGTTGCTGCTTATTTTGCAGAACATTATAATTATCAAGGAAAAATATATTGTATAATTTGTGATGCTGATATTTCTCGAGCTTGGGCACCAATAAAGCCAAAAAGCAGTAGAGTTATTTATTTGGCACCAAACCTAAGAGTTAAAGAAAGGCTTATTCTTTATGGTGTTAAACAAGAAAATATTTATGTCACTGGTTTTCCTCTTCCCAAGGAAAATATAGGAGATAGTCAAAAAATTTTAAAGAATGATCTCAAAAAAAGATTAGCTGTTTTAGACCCCTTTTTGTTTTATAGAAATAAATATAAAAAATTAATAGAGGCTTATCTTTGCCCTAAATGTGAAATTAAAAAAGCTGAAAGACCCTTAACTTTAACTTTTGCTATTGGAGGAGCTGGAGCTCAAAAGGAGGTTGGCAAGACAATTCTTAAAAAATTAAAAAATAAAATAATTGAAAAAAAAATAAAATTAAATTTAGTCGCTGGTTCTCGTAAAGATGTTTATGATTTTTATGTTAAGATTTTAAAAGAAGAGTTTCTTAATAATAATGATTTTGTTTCTTTGATATATAATTCTGATAAAATGAAATATTTTAAAGAATTTAATTTAAAACTTAGAACAACTGATATTTTATGGACAAAGCCTTCAGAATTAAGCTTTTACGCAGGACTTGGAATTCCTATTATAATGTCAGAACCAATTGGATCTCAGGAGCACTATAATAGAAGATGGCTTTTGGGTATTGGCGCTGGCGTTGATAGCAAAAATCCTCAATATGTTGACGAGTGGCTATTTGATTTTTTAAATTCTGGTTGGTTAGCAGAGGCTGCTATGAGTGGCTTTTTAAATGCTCCAAAAATGGGAACTTATAATATCGAAAATATAGTTCTCTATAATAAGATTAACGAAATAGATCAAACTAGAATTATGTAATTTATAAATATAGCTTATAAAAGAATAAAATGAATTGGTTATTTTTAACAATTATTTCTTATTTAATGTTAGCCCTTGTTAATCTTGGAGATAAATTTGTGGTTGATAAACTTTTAAAGAGCAGTAAGGCCTATGCTTTTTCAATTGGTGTTCTTGGTTCTTTAGTTTTTTTAATTGCTCCTTGGTTTTTAGAATGGCCTGGTATTTCACTTTTATTAATTAATTTTTTAGCTGGATCTTTTTTTGTTTTTGCTCTTTGGTTGATGTATGAGGCTTTAAAACAAGGAGAGGCTTCTAGGGTGGTGGTTGTTGTTGGTGGTATTATTCCTATTTTTACTATTCTTTTCTCTCTTTTATTTTTAGATGAAAAATTTTCTTATAATCAGATTTTTGGTTTTTTACTTTTAATAATTGGGACTCTTATAATCTCGTTTATAGTTAGTAAAAAGAAGACTATTTTAATTTTTTTTAATAAATTAAAAATTTTTTTTAGTGGATCTTATAAAAAAAAATGGATTTCTTTATCTATTTTTGCTGCTTTTTTTTATTCTTTGTTTTTTATAACAACCAAGTATGCTTATGAACATCAAAGTTTTATAAGTTCTTTTCTTTGGATTAGACTTGGTGGTCTTTTTGTTTCACTTCTTTTTTTAATAGATAAGGGTAGCAGGAAAGAAATTGTAGAAAGTTTTACTAAAAAAACAAAAAGTAAGACTAAGATTGGAAAGGGTTTTGTTGTGATAAATCAAGCTCTGGGATCCTTAGCTTTTATAATACAAAACTATGCTATTTATCTTGGGCCAGTAGCTTTAATAAATGCTCTACAAGGAATTCAATATGCTTTTTTATTAATAATTGGAATATTTTTTTCTTTATTTTTTCCCAAGATATTAAAGGAGGATATTTCTAAAAAAACATTATTTAAAAAAGTTTTAGCAATTTTAATTATTGGTCTTGGTTTATATTTTATAACAATATGATTTCTATTTTTAAAAAAATTATAAATTTATTTATTTTTATTATTATTGTTTTATCTTTTATTCTTTTTGCTATAAAAATTCCTAATTATTATCCAAAAAACATGGAAGAATCCTTGCCTAAAGATTTTTTTGGGGTTACTTATTCTAAAAAATACGCTACAGAACTGGGCTTGGACTGGAAAGATGTTTATTTAAAAATGTTAGATGATTTAAAAATTAAATATATTCGTCTGCCGGTTTATTGGGATGATGTTGAAAAATCAGAGGGGGTTTTTGATTTTAGTGATTATCTTTTTATGATTGAAGAGGGGCAAAAAATAGGAGTTGAATTCATATTGAGCTTTGGCATGAGAACTCCTAGATGGCCAGAGTGTCACATTCCTGGGTGGATAAATATTATTGATAAGGAATTTTTACAAGAAAAAACACTTGTTATGATTGAACAGACTGTTAAAACTTTTCAAAACTTTGATTCAATAACTCATTTTCAGGTAGAAAATGAGCCCCTTTTAAATACCTTTGGTATTTGTCCTAAGTCTGATTATAATTTTTTAAAAAAAGAAGTAGGTTTAGTTAGAAACCTTAATGATCGCCCAATAATTATTTCTGCTACAGGGGAGCTTAGTCTTTGGTCTCGCGAAGCTGATTTAGCTGATGTTTTTGGAACAACCATGTATCGAATAGTTCATAATCCCTTTTTAGGTTATATCAAATATCCATATTTTGAAAATTTTTATAAAAGTAAAGCTAAAGCTTTAAAACTTCAATCAGAAAATATTTTTATAGTTGAATTGCAGGCCGAGCCCTGGATGTCTTTAGAAGAAATTTTAAGAACAGAAGGAGATGAACATTTAAAGTCTTTTAGTGTTGATCAATTTAAAGCTAATTTGAGGTTTGCGGCTAATACTGGTTTTGCTAGAACTTACTTGTGGGGTGTTGAGTGGTGGTATTTTAGAAATATAATTGCCAATGATTCTAGTTATTTAGATTTAGCTAAAGAAATTTTTTAATAAACCCTATGTTATCAATAGTTATACCAACGTTAAATGAAGAAAAATATTTAGAAGATTTGTTAAAATTAATTAAAAAACAATCTTTTTCAAATTATGAAATAATAGTTTCTGATGGGGCCTCAGAAGACAAAACTTTAGATATTGCTAAAAAATATCAGTGTCGACTTGTGGAGGGCCAAAAAGAAAAAAGACATCCCTCTATTCAAAGAAATTTGGGAGCCGAAATAGCAAACGGAGATATTATTCTTTTTTTGGATGCTGATACCAGGTTTTATGATGTAGATTTTTTTAAAAAAACAGTTAATGATTTTAAAACAAGAAACTTAGGCGTAGCTGGTTTTTATATGGACTTTGAATCTAAAAAATTTTTTTATAAATTTTATTATTGTTTTTATAATTTTTTTACTTTTTTAGCTCAGTATTTAAGACCCATTGGTTTAGGGGCAGCAATTATTGTAAAAAAAGAAATACACAAAAAAATAGGAGGGTTTAAAGAGGATTTATTTATAGGGGAAGACCAATATTATTGTGATCAAGCAGCTAAGGTTTCTAGATTTAGATTGATAAAAAAAACAAAAATATTTTTTTCTATTAGAAGATTTGAAAAAGATGGCCCTTGGAAATTGTTTTTTAAAATTTTGTATGGCACTTTATATGTTTTATTTTTTGGTCCAATTAAAAAGAAAATAATAAAATATGAGTTTGGCAAGTATTAGAACAAAAATTATTAAAATAAAAAAAAAACGAGCTTTTTGCTCGTTATTTTTTAATCAAGAGAAATATATAATAACCTATAAAAGCCGTAAGACCAATGGTTATCATAAATTTTAATTCAAAGCCACTTCCTAAAGAAATTCTGGCAATTACTATTGTTATTATTGAAACAATAAAAGCATTATCACCTTTTTGAGTTAGATTAATAGATATAAGTGGCAACAAATATTCTATTAAAAATGACATTAAAAAGCCGGAACCACAACCGATAGCTCCTAAGGCTAAAAAAATCTTGAAATTTTCCATTTTTAAAGAGCTTTTTATTTTTTTAACTTTCAATTATTTTTAAAACATCTTTAGTTTTTTCTTCCATTATTTTCTTGTTTACAGCTTCTAAGTTTAGTCTCATTTTGTTTTCAGTGTTAGACGCTCTAACATTAAACCAAAAATTATTCAAAGCAACACTTAAGCCATCTAACTTGTTGATTTTAGCTTTTTTATATTTTTTTTCAAGCTTTTCAAATATTTTTTCTTTATTTTTCACTTCCCTATTTATTTCTCCAGAGTGAAAATATTTTTGATATTTTTTTATTTGCTCTGATATTGGCAAATTTGAATTAGAAAATTCTTGTAATAGTTTTATAATAACTATGTTTGGAACTTCAAAACAACCAATGGGCATATTTAAAAAGAAGTGCCCAGAAGATTCTCCAGAAAAATAAATATTTTCTTTTAACATTTGCTCTTTAATTAAAGAGTGTCCCACCTTTGTTTTTACTGGCTTGCCTTTGTTTTCTAAAATTAAATCTTCAGTTATTTTTCCGGGTCTAACATCGAAGCCAATTTTTGATTTTGGCTTTTCTTGTAAAAATAATTTAGACAATAATCCCCTAATTATTGCTTGATCAATTAATTCACCTTTATTGTCTATAAAAAATATTCTATCCCCATCTCCGTCAGTAGTTATTCCTAGGTCGGCTTTTTGTTTTATAACCTCTTTTTTAATTTGTTTTAAATTTTCTTCTTTAATTGGGTCAGCTTCGTGAGCTGGGAAATTTCCATCTAGTTTAAAATTTATTTTAATTATTTTCCCTGGCAAATATTTAAACAATTCTCTTATAAACAAAGCGCCAACAGCGTTAGCTGGGTCAACCACTATTTTAAATGGTTTTATTTTTTTTATTTTTCCATGTTTTAAATCTTGTTTAATTTGATCTTGTAAAACATTTTTCTTTTTTATTAAAACTCCCTTTTTGTCAGAAATTTTTAGATTATTAGATAGTACTTTTTCTTTTAAAAGCTCTATTCCCGTGTTACCACTTACTGGTATTGCTTTTTCTCTGGTTAATTTAAAGCCGTTCCATTCTTTGGGATTGTGAGAAGCACTAACCATTATTCCTCCGTCATATCTATACTTGGCTACAGCAAAATAAAAAGTTGGCGTGGCATTAACCCCGATATCAACAACATCAGCCCCAGCATTGAGCAAGCCCTTTATTAGTGATTTTTTTAAAGAAGGAGAAGAGAGTCTACTGTCTGAAGAAACAACAATTTTTAATTTTTTTGTTTGTTTTTTGTTTTTTAGATCTTTTTTTCTAAGCTCAACATAGGCCATGCCTAGATTATAGGCAGTTTTTTCGTCTAAATCTTTTTTATATATTCCTCTAATATCATAAGCTTTGAATATTGATGGATTTGTTTGCATATTTGTTTAATTTTTTCTAATTATAAAATAAAAAGCTCCTAGTCCAGTTATTATTGAAATTAATGAGAAAAACCAACCAATAAATGGTAAAGAAAAAAACAAAAAGGTGATGGTGATGCCAGTTAAAATTTTTAAGTAGATTGATATATTTTCTTTTTTTACTAACTTAAAAATATAATCACCCAATAAAACTGCTATTAGTATTCTGCTTAAGAAAATAGCCAAGAACCAAAATATTAGCCCAATAAGAGCGACTGGAAAGCCTATTATGGTAATTGCTATTAAAAAGAAGGTTATTGGTCCGAGCAATAAAATAATTGATCCTGGTAATATTAAGTTTTGTTTTTTTTCTATAATTATTTTTTTAAGTTTGTCTATTTTGTTTTTAAATAGCTTGTTTAAAATAAGAGCTATTAAAAATGATGATAAAATTAAATAAAGAGTTTTGTTTATTTTGTTTTTTGATTGGTTTTGTTTTTCTGGAAATTTGTGCGTTATTTTACCCTTTATGGTTTCGTTTTTTAATTTAGCTAAGTTACCACTTTTATATTCTAAGTTTCCACCAACAACAGCTGAATCCCCAAACTCTAAACTACTAGAATATTTTTTTCTTTTAATGTTGTCAGTTACTAAATTGATATTTTTTTCTATTTGTCCATTTATTAGTGAGTTGTAAGCGCCCCCATGAATACTTCCTTCAATTTTTCCATTTGATTCTAGTCCAATGGTTTTTATTAATAAATCTTGCCCAACAAAACTATCTTTTCCCAAAATAATTGATTCTCCTAAAAAATTAATGTTTTTTCCAACAGAACCATTAATATTGTTAACACTAGAAATTGTTCTTAAATTACCATCAATTTGGCCATTAATAATCAAATTTTGGGAAATGCTTATTAAATCTCCTTTAATTTGTCCGTTTATTTGAATATTAGGAGCAACTCCAATTACATCGCCTAGGACTTGGCCCTCTATGTTTATACTCTTACTGCTAAAATAAAGATTTCCTTCTATCACTTCATCCTTGGCAACATAAATAAAGTCGGCTGATTTTATTACATAGGCTTGGCTTATGCTTGGAATAAAAAACAAAAAGCTAAAAGCTAGTAAATAAATAATTTTTTTCATAATTGTTATTTTAATTTTATTTTTAATAAGTATATAATATAATAAAATTAGTCTTTAAGCAATATAAAATTTTAAAAAACAATAAATTTAAATATATTTAATATTGAAGGTTGAGAATTAAATTGCTATAATTTTAATTATCTAAAGTATTAAAAATAAAGAAGTGAAACAAGCAGTTTTGGAAATTATAAATAATATAGAAAAAATAAAAAGCATAGAAGATTTGAGTATTTTTAAACGCGAATTATCTAAAAAATATAATTTTTCTATTTTGACTAACTCTGACATTTTAAGAGAATATTTTTTATTAACTAAAAAAAATAAAATAGACAGTGTTTGGCAAAAAAAATATGAAGAATTTTTTATTTCTCTTTTAAGGAAAAGAGCCGTAAGAACTTTGTCGGGGATTGCTCCGGTTGCTGTTTTAACTAAGCCTTATCCTTGTCCAGGCGAATGTGCCTATTGTCCCAAAAAACCAGACGTGCCCGTAAGTTATCTGCCCAACGAACCAGCCGTCATGAGAGCTATTCGTTTAAAATATAACCCTTATTTACAAACAGTTTTTCGTTTAAAGGCTTTAGAAAACAATGGACATCAGCCAAACAAAATAGAATTAATAGTTATTGGTGGAACTTGGAGTTATTTGCCGGAAAAATATAAATATTGGTATATTCTTAACTGCTTTAAAGCTGCTAATGATTATCAAAAAATAAAAAAAGAAATTATTATTGAAAAAAGTGAAAAACAGGTTCAACCTAAAAAAATTCTTAAATATCTTTATTCAGATAAATTAAAATTAGAGGAAATAAAAAGATTGTTAAAAATAGAACAAAGAAAAAACGAAAAGGCTAAATATAATATAATTGGATTAACTCTGGAAACTAGACCTGATTATTTAGATGATAAAGAGTTGTGGCAAATGAGAGATTTGGGTTGTACTCGAGTTGAAATTGGTGTTCAGGCTATTGATGATAAAATATTAAAACTAAACAAAAGGGGTCATGGAGTTAAAGAGATTTCAGAAGCAAGTAAAAAATTAAAACAATTTGGTTTTAAGGTAACTTATCATTTTATGCCAGCGCTTCCCGGTTCTAGCCCTGAAAAAGATATAAAGATGTTTAAAGAGCTTTATAACGATGAAAGATTTCAGCCTGATCAAATAAAATTTTATCCAACCACGGTGGTTAAAAATAGTCTATTATACAAATGGTGGAAAGCCGGAAAGTATAAACCATATACTGACAAAGAGCTAGAAAAAGTAATTATTGAATCTAAAAAAGTGGTGCCAATTTATACTAGAATAATTAGGTTAATTAGAGATATTCCAGGAGAGTCAATTGAGGCTGGAAATAAAATTACTAATTTAAGGCAAGTTATAAAAGACAGGGGAATTGTTTGTAATTGTATTCGTTGTCGAGAAGCTAAAAATAAAATAATAGAAAAAAATGATTTGAATTTAAATATATTAGAATATAAATCTTCGAATGGTGATGAATGTTTTATTAGTTTTGATAGTAGAGACAAAAAAATTTTATATGGATTTTGTCGTTTAAGAATTGATAAAAATAGCAATGTTATTTCAGCTATAATTAGAGAGCTTCATGTTTATGGACAGTTAGTGCCAATAGGTAATGATAAAAAAATTCAACATAGTGGTTTGGGTAAAAAATTGGTAGCTGAGGCTGAAAAAATTGCTAAAAAAAATAAAGCCAAAGAATTGGCTGTTATTTCTGGTGTTGGTGTAAGGGGGTATTACAGAAAGCTAGGTTATAAATTAAGAAATACTTATATGGTTAAAAAAATTTAGCTTATCCCATCTTTATTATCTCTTTGCTTTTAAATTTTGGTTTTTTTCTAAAGATAGCTATTCCGTGATTAATATATTTTTTTCCATCAACATCTAAGTCGTGCCATCTTTTCAAAAATTCTTTAAAAGTTAAATAGGTTCTTATAAAGGCTGATGGATCTTCAAATATAAGTTTTTTATCATCGTATCCAATTAGCACTACATAATGTCCATCCTCCCAAGCATCTTCCCATTTTATATTTTTATTATTTGTTCAAGCCTGAAGGGGTATTATTATTGGTGCTTTTTTGTCTATAAATTTTTTTAAATCTTTTATAGTCATTTGTCTTGAGTCTGCTTTTAGTCCATATTTTTTAGCCACTTTGATTATATTCTTTATTTCAGTTCCCTCCTCGGTGGTTTTGGCCATTTTCATAACAGAGTCCTCTCTTATTTCTATTCCATAATATATAAGGGTTGATTGCAGAGCACTAGCACCACAATCGTAATTGTAAGTTTGTCTTAATTCGGGAAATTCTAATATTTTCATAATTTATTTTTTAATTGTATATAAATAATTTTAGCATTATTTTTTTGGATCATCAAATTTTATAAAAATATAAAATATGCTAAAATGGCTTTACCACATATAGCTTACGGTTTGTGATTATAGAGTTTAATTAATTTATAATTTAATTTTAAATATGCCAAGTTTTGAAAATTTAAAAAATATTGATCAAGAAATTCTTGATTTAATTAACAAAGAAACTAATAGACAAGAAGATGAGTTGGAATTAATTGCTTCTGAAAATTATGCCTCTCAAGCTGTTTTAGAGGCTATGGCTTCTTCTTTAAATAATAAATATAGTGAGGGCTATCCAAATAAAAGATATTATGGAGGTAATTCTGTGGTTGATGAAGTAGAAACTGTAGCTATTGAAAGATTAAAAAAATTATTTGGGGCTGAACATGCTAATGTTCAAGTTTTATCTGGTTCACCAGCTAATGCCGCTGTTTATATGGCTTTTTTGGAGCCAGGCGATAAAGTTTTAGGCTTAAAATTAGATCATGGAGG
>CAZNDY010000021.1:0-13578 GCA_964572055.1 uncultured Gammaproteobacteria bacterium | reverse complement strand
AAATACGGTCTTAATTGGCCGTATTTTTTTTATTTTTTAAAAATGCTAAAATAAAACTGATGTTTAGTAAAAATAAGAAAGATTTTGACCCTTTTGTGGTTAAAGAAAAAAAATTTAAATTTGGTAATCTTAAAGACTCCTTTTATCATTTAGGTTGGATGGAGGATTCTTTTTTGTTTGGTGAAAATGATAATGAGACTTTAAAAAAAACTTTTGATTTTGATAAAGTCAAACATGTTTTTTCTTTTTTGGTTATTTTCTTTTTATTTTTACTTTTTAGACTTTTTTGGCTACAAATTTTTAAGGGTGATGAATATCGAGCCTTAGCTGAAGGAAATAGGGTTAAAACAATTAATATTGAGCCAAAAAGAGGTGTTATTTATGATTCTAATAGAATTCCCTTGGTTAAAAATGAGGCAAATTTTGTTTTATATTTAATTCCTTCTGATATGCCTAAGAGTGAATTAGAGCGTGACGAAATTTTACGCGAATTGGCCTTTATTATTGATAATGAAGTTTCTGATGATTTACAACAAGATAAAAAAGATAATTATTCTGATGAGAATTATTCTCCTTTTATTTTTTTAGAAGATAGTAGTTATTTTTATTTTGTTAAAGACAAGTTAGATAAAATTAAAATTGGATCTTTGGAATCTTTTAGACCACTGTTTATAATGGATAATCTTGATTATGAATCAGCTATTGCTATTTCTCTTAAAACAGAAAAAATGTCGGGCGTTTCTTTGTCTGTTAAAATGAAAAGATCATATGTAATTTCTGATGAATTTTTACCAAGTCTTTCTCATGTTATTGGCTATACTGGAAAAATATCAGAAAGAGATTTAGATGTTTTTGGAGAGGAGTATTCTCTTATTGATTATATTGGTAAAACTGGTTTAGAGTATTTTTATGAAAATGAGCTTAAGGGGCAGAAGGGTAAAAAATATGTTGAAGTTGATGCCTTGGGTCGAGAAAAAAAAATAATTAATGAAGTTCCACCGATTGATGGTTCTAATCTAGTTTTAAGTTTAGATTCTAAATTACAACTAAAGATTGAAGAGATACTTAAAGATCATCTTAAAAAAAATAATCTTAGTCGAGCTTCAGTTGTGGCTTTAAATCCACAAAATGGAGAAATATTATCTCTAGTTTCTTGGCCAACTTACAACAATAATATATTTTCTGGTGGGGTTAGCCAAGCTGATTATAGTCGTTTATTAAATAATCCTAACAGACCTCTTTTTAATCGAGCTGTTAGTGGCAATTTTCCTTCAGGCTCAACTTTAAAGCCAATTATAGCTGCAGCTGCTTTAGAGGAAAAAGTTATTAAAGAAAATACCTATATTAACAGTTCTGGTGGAATAAGAGTTGGTCAATGGTATTTTCCTGATTGGAAGGCTGGTGGTCATGGTTTGACTAATGTTAAAAAGGCTTTAGCTGAGTCAGTTAATACTTTTTTTTATTATATTGGAGGCGGATATGAAGATTTTGTGGGTCTAGGGATCGACAAAATTGTTCGATATTTAAATTATTTTGGTTTAGGCTCTCAGAGTGGTTTAGACTTACCTCAAGAGGCTAAAGGTTTTGTTCCAACTCCTGAATGGAAAGAGGAGTCTCGAGATGAAGTTTGGTATATTGGTAACACTTATCATGTTTCTATTGGACAGGGAGATATTTTAGTTACTCCTTTGCAGGTTGCTAATTTTACAGCTTTTTTTGCCAATGGAGGCAAGCTTTATCGCCCTCATTTAGTGAGAGAAATTTTAGATGGTGATAATCAGTTGATTAGAGAAATTAAGGCTGAAACTATTAAAGATAGTTTTATAGATCCTGAAAACATAGAAATAGTTAAAGAAGGTATGAGACAAACAGTTATTTCGGGAAGTGCTCAGCGTTTAAATCTCTTGCCTTATGAAATATCAGGTAAAACCGGTACTGCCCAGTGGGGTACAAATAAAACGCCCCATGCTTGGTTTACTTCTTTTGCTCCTTATGATCAGCCCGAGATAGTTTTAACTATTTTACTGGAAGAAGGAGAAGAGGGTAGTGGTCCACCAGTTACTATTGCTGGAGAGATATTTGAATACTATTTTTCTGAGAAAAATAAGCAATAATTATTGTTTTTAAGCTTTATATTTGTTATTATACTAGTATAAAAGAAAATAAAATCTCTATTGACTTTTTTTTATAATTATGTTATAATTTAAAGTTAAATCATTTATATGTCTCAAATAAAAGAAGAAAATCAAAAAAATGACTTTAATGTTATAAGTCAAAAAATAGATGAGGCTGTTTTAGCTATTGAGAAAATAGAATTAGAAACTATTAATTCTTTGAATGATTTTAAATTAAAAAAACTATCAAACTTAAAAGGAGCGGATGTTGAGGCCGCTTTTTCTAAAATGGATGAAATTAGAAAAAAAATTGACAGTAATTTAAGTAATTAATAAATTTAAAAAATAAAATAATAAAATTAATATTTCTAAAAATAAAATTATGTCAAACAAAGAAAACAAAACAACTGAGACAGCTGAGGATAAAGAATTTAGAGATAAGGCAGTAGAATCTGGCTTTAATGAGGTAAACACAAAAGAAGAAATTAAAAAAATAGAAACTAGATTAAAAAGGTTAGATCGAGGTGGTGTAGAGCAGTTTAAAGGTGAAAAAGAAGTTTTGATTGAAAGGTTAAAAAAATATGGCGTAGAATATGTTAACAAAAAAGCTAAAGGCTCAGTTGAAAAAATAGATAAATTAGCTGAAGAACCTGAAGAGAAAAAAATTGCCGAGGATGGTAAAGAAAAAATTGAAGAAGTTAAGGAAAATTTAGAAAATGAATTAGAGGTAAATAAATCACAAGAGGGTTTTGCTGAAGATTCTGAAACAAATGAGGATATTTCAAAAAAAGAATCATCCAGTGAAGAGGTAGAAAGCAAACAGGAAGTTGAAATTTCGGAAATGTTAAAAAAAGAATTAGAATCATTAGGAATTAATAGTGAAAAATTAAAAGGCGAAGCTTATAAAAGATTTAATGAGTTAAGTTCTGGTTCTAAACTTTTAGTTTTGAAAAATTTAAAAGGAATAATTTTAGATGAAGTTACAGAAGAATCAAGATCTGAGGCTAGAGCTTCAGTCGGTGAAGTTAAAGGACTTTTTGGCAAGATTAGAAAAAGTCTTAAAGAAAATCGTTTAACTAATAAAAGTAGAGAGGAAAAATTAAAGGGATTGAATAAGGATGGTATTAATGAAAAGTATGAGGAAAAATTAAATTCTTTATCGGAGGTAATGAGTTCTTTGGAAATAGATGTCTCTGAGAAAAATGGTAAAACCGAAGTTTCTTTATTAAAAATCAAAGAAGGGATGAATGAGGATCAGAAAAAAGCTATTTCTGATTTAAATGTAGCGGCTAATGATTTTTTAAGTATTCCTAAGGAAATGTCTTATGAAAGTGCCAGTAAAGCTGATCAAAAAAAATATGAAGATGCTCGAAATAAATATTTAGAATTTCGTGCTAAAGTAGTGGAGAATTTGGGAGCCTCTAAGGATGTTTTGAGTGATATTAATAAAGCTGATTTACAATTAAGAATGGTTAGAGATTTTAGTAATGACTCTGTTTTTAGTGAAGAATGGAAACAAGCCATCAAAAATCCTGGATTTTTTAAGAAGGTTATTTTATCGATGAGTAGCAAAGAAAAAGCTGCTTATACTGCTTCGGGTTATGCTGCTCGTTCAATAGCTGGAGCTTTATCTTTGTCAGCTTTGTCTATTCCGCTTGTGATGGGTATTGGGGCTCTTAGATCTCGTGGAAGAGCTAAGGAGAAAATAAAAACACAGGATAAAAAAGCTGTCTATAAAGAAAAGAAAGAAAGTCCCTTAGCCTTGCAAAGAAAAAATATTAAAAAACAAATGGATAAATTAGTCCCAGCTGAATTTCTTTTGAAACCCGAAGCTTGGATTAAAAGCAAGGGGGCTAATCAAGAAGATGTAAAAAAATATCTTGATTTAAAAATTGAATTTTTAAAACTTGATGAAAAGTTAACCCAAGAAAATATAGAAAAATTAAATGTGGCTAGTTCTGAAAGTTTAGTTAGTAAATTAGAGTCTTTATCTGAAAAAGTAAAAAATGAATATTTAACTGAATCTTCCAAGGAAAATCCAAACTATAATAAATTGCAAGATTTAACTGAGTCTTTGAGACTTAGAATGATGTTTACTCGGGAAAAAATTTCTAAAGAATTGGTTAATTTTGGCTCTAATGAAAATAAAGCTTTAAATTATTTGGATTTACAAAGAAGTTTAGATGAGGCTGAGCTTGTTTTAGCTGGGGAGGAAATAAATGAAATTTTATTTTCTTTAGAGGAAAGTAATAAAAATCAATTAGCTAGAATGGATAGAGTTGGGATTAACGGTAAGTTTATTGCTGGCAAAAAGCTTTTAGATAGGGTTTTAGAAAAGCATGCCAAGGATTTATCCAAAGAAAGAAAGAATTATATTATTAAAAAAACTATCTATGGCGCTTTAACCGCTGGGGCTTTTGCTGGAGTTGGTGCTTTAATAAGAGAGGGGCAAGACCTGCTTTCCAATATTGATACTTCTAATTTTGAACAAAGTTTAACTAATGGTGAAGATTTTGAAAAGGCTGTCGTTGGTGGTTTTTCATTTATTGATGAAGCTAACGAGTTTAGTGCTGTTGACTCAGTCGGTATGGCTAATTCTGTAAATGGAGTTGAGGCAAACAATTTTGATTTCGAGAATAGTTTTATAAAAGAAAATGTTTTAGAATCAAATCTGGGATCAGTGGAAAGTTATGTGGAGGTTGACAGTGGCATAGGCGAGAGTTTATCTTTGGCTGGTGTGGATGTTGAAAATTTGAGCCCTAAAGCCATTGAATCTTTAGAAAAGATGGGTAGCGTTAATAAGGTTGTTACTTTAGAAAAGGGAAACGGAGTTTCTAAGATATTTAATGGTCATATGAGCAATGAATACAAAGTAAATTTTGTAGATGCTAAAACTGGGGAGATAACAGAAGCAGCTGCTTTTAGCAGATCTGTTCATCCTGGTGATCAGGTTATGTTGGGAGAAGATGGAGAGGTTTATGTGGTTTGTAAAAATGGAGTTAAAAATAATCCACTTTACGGAGCTGCTAAAGAAAAAATTGCTAACAGTGAGATAATTAGAGAAAAAGTAGAACCAATAAAGCCGCTGGACATGTCTAAATATGAACTTGGCTTAGATGAAAGCGGTAAAATGACTTTTGTTAAAAGTGATATATTGGATGATCAAGCTGTAGGAGGAGGCGTTGTTGGCAGTGGTTTAGAAGGGGGTGTTAATAATGCTAACGCTTTAGAAGGTTGGGATGTTAGTTTGGAAAATGGAACATTAATTAAAAATAACGGAGCAACACTCGTTGGAGCCAATGAAATTCCTAATTTTTCAAACGATAAAGTAGCTAGTGTTGAGCTTGATGGTGATAAATATATAATCAAGATGAAAGATGGAAGTTCGGCTGTCTTTAATGAAATGCCAGCTGGAGAAGAAGTTGGAGGAGTAGAGTTGCCAAAGATTTATCAATTTCAAGAAATTATTCCAGCTAATAATCCTGTTCAGGATGATCAATTGGGAAATATTTTAGTGGGTGACCAAGGTGGTGTTTATGTTACCCCAGAGAGCGCTAGTAACGCCAACGAAATGATTAGTGGGAATTTAAATAGTAATTTGTTGGAAAATTTTAGTGAACATGGAGTTAATTATCCCAACAAGACAATTAGTGTGGATAATAATGTCATTGATTTCAAAACTTCAAGTTTTGGTTTGAATAAAATTAGCAGTATTACGCCAGAATATGGTGGTGGCGGTGGTCAACCTGTCTATTTCAAGGTTGTTTACGACAATGGAGCTATGGAAACTTTTAAGCCAGAATTAAATACAGCTGGAGAAATGACTTATGTTAAAGCTGGTGATGGCTTGGTTGATGTGTCATCTGATATTGAAGGTGAGCTGGGAGCTGTAGTAGAGGGCGGTCTTGATTTGGGAGAGAATAATTTAAATAGTCTAGCCGAAAGATATGAATGGGCTAGTTATTTAAAGGCTGGTGGATGGGAGAATGTTAAAATTGAGGATGAGGGCAAGTCAATGATAATTGATAATTATAAAGTAAAATTTCCTGACTATGTTAAAGATATTAATGAAATAAAATTAATAAACCCCTTAGTTCAAGAGGATGGTGGAATTAAGTTTGAAATTCAGTATGCTAATGGTCCGATAAGACCAGTTGATGATTCTCTTATAAGCACTCTGGAAGGTGTTTCTTCAGTAGTAGAAAATGCTAGTGAGAATTTAGCAAGCGTTAGAGATGTTTTTAGTAGCCCTACTAAAATCAAAGAGGCTTTAGGTA
Organism: uncultured Gammaproteobacteria bacterium; assembly: GCA_964572055.1. Lineage (GTDB taxonomy): Bacteria > Patescibacteriota > Patescibacteriia > Patescibacteriales > UBA12465. The sequence goes on along the minus strand of CAZNDY010000021.1, from coordinate 7,187 downwards.
ATTTTTCAGAGAAAATTGGAGCAATATCAACTGATAATGATGGTAATTTTGCCTTGAAGATGAAAGATGGTAAGGTGATAGATATTAGTGTCAGCGAAGATGTTATTGAGGTTGGAGCTTTGAGAACCGAATATGTAAATATTGAAGATGGTAAAATATCTAGTGAAAAATTAAAGGAAGCGGTTGTTAAGCACTTAGAAAATATGAGTAGATAGTTTTAATTGGTTTTTACGATAAAGAGTCACCTCCAGGTGACTCTTTATTGATTTTTAAGCCTTTTTTTGCTAAGCTTTCTTTATGAATACTATAAATAGACTAAAAAATTATACAAATAGAATGCTTAAAAAAGACAAGTTTTTGTTGTTTGTTATTCTTTTTTCTGTGCTTTTTTTCTTGATAACCTCAATTTTACCAAAATTTCAACAAGACTTAGGTTTCTTGAAATTTTTTTCACCAGATGAAAACGCTAATTATGTTTTTACTAAATTATTTGCTCAAACCGATAATCTTTATGTTTTCGAAAAATATAATCTTATAGCTGAAGATATTGTCCGTCCTAGAAGTTATATTAGTGAAGGTGGTTTTATTAAACCAGTTAGTTTTTTAGGAATGACTATTTATTATGGTTTTTTAGCTAAAGTCTTTGGCGTTGGCATAATTCCTTATTTAACTCCTTTTTTTGCTGCCTTGGCTTTAGTATTTTATTATTTGTTGATTAAAAAGTTATTTGATAGTAAAAATGCTTTTATTTCTACTGTGCTATTGTTTTCTTTTCCAGTCTTAATTTATTATTCGGCTCGTAGTTTGTTCCATAATGTCTTGTTTCTTTCCTTTTTGATTATCGGTCTTTATTTTTTGTCAGTTTTATTTGAAAAAAGAATACCTTCGCCTGAAAAAGATAAAGATAAATATTTAAAAAAACTATTTTCTTTTGATTTTGTGATTTCGGCTTTTAGTGGCTTGTTTTTTGGTATGGCTATTGCTGTTCGCTCTTCTGAACTTATTTGGTTGTTGATGTCTGCCTTTTTGTTTTTACTTATAAAAATTAAAAAATTGAGTTTATTTAGGCTAACAGTTCTTATTTCTTTCTTTGTTTTAGCTCTTTTGCCTATTTTTTACAATAATCAAGTTTTGTATGGATCTCCTTTTTATGGTGGTTATTATGAAATGAATAAATCTATTAATCAAATAAGTCAGGCTGGGGGTGGGATAATAAAATCTGTTTTTACTGGAAGTTTAGTTGATATTAAAATTTTATCAAGCTTTGTTTTTAAGACTGTTTTTTACTTTGGTTTTTATCCCCTTCAATCCTTGGAAATGTTTGATAAATATTTTGTGAAAATGTTTTGGTATTTATGTTGGCCAGCAGTTTTTGGTTTTATGGTCTATATTTTTACAGAAAAAAAGAAAATAAAGAAATTTTATCCCTATTTTGTTTCTTGGTTTTTAGCTTCAATCTTCTTGATTTTTTATTATGGTTCTTGGAAATTTGTTGATAATCCGGATCCAAGTCGATTTACTATCGGTAACTCTTATACTCGTTATTGGTTGCCAGTTTATATTGGTATTTTGCCTTTTGTTTCTTGTTTTATATTGAAAATTAAAGAAGTGTTTGTTTTTATAAAAAAAGAGAAAATACGAAAAATATTTTCAAATTCTTTGTCAGTATTATTTCTTGTATCTCTAGTGTTCTTATCCTTCAAATATGTTTATAGTGGCTCAGAGGAGGGTTTAAAACATTATTTTTCCAAAACAGAAAGAGCTATAGCAGAGGTTTCTAGGGTTATTGATTTAACTGAAAATAATTCAGTAGTAATAACTGAATACCATGATAAATTTTTATTTCCAGAAAGAAAAGTAATTGTTGGTCGTTTTAATGATGACAACATGAACAGAAATTATAGCAGGCTGGTTGATTATTTGCCGGTTTATTATTTTAATTTTACTTTTCCGGAAAAGGATTTAGAATATTTAAATAGCAGAAGGTTAAAGGATTTTGATTTACAAATTGAATTAGTAGCGGAAGTTAATGAAACTTTTTCTTTGTATAGACTTTATAAGTTTTGTTGCCCTGCGATCCCCAATGAAGAAAGTTTGAGCAATGAAAGATAGATTTTTAATTAAATATTGATCTGGACTCCCGCTTTCGTGGGAGTGACAAAATTAGATATGACTTATAATATTATTACAATTGGGTGCCAAATGAATGTGGCTGACAGTGAAAGGCTTCGTTTTTATTTGGAAAAACTTGGTTTTAAAAATGAGCCTGATTTTTTGTTAGCCAAATTAGTAATTTTTGTTACTTGTGGTGTAAAGCAGGCAGCTGAAGATCGTATCCATGGGCTTATTAATAGAATCTATAAAAATAATAAGAAAACAGTGATTGTGGTTACTGGCTGTCTTAGTGATAGGGATGATTTGCATAAAAGTTTGAAAGGCAGGGTAAAAATTTGGTTTAATATTTCTGATTTATTAAATTTTGATAAAAAGTTGAAAAATTTTTTTCCTAAAATTAAAACTATAAGAAAAAAAGAGAAAGATTATTTAGAGTTGGAGGCTGATTATTCTTCTAGTTTTTCAGCTTTTGTGCCTATCGGCAATGGTTGTAATAATTTTTGTTCTTATTGTGTGGTTCCTTATGCCAGGGGCAGAGAAGTTTATCGTCCTGCTTATGATATTTTGAAAGAAGTGCAAAAGTTGATCAAAAAAGGTTATAAAGAAATAAGTTTAATAGCTCAAAATGTTAATAGCTATAAATCAGATAGTGATAATAGGATTGAAAAAGAGTTTGGTTTTAAGTTAAAAAATAAAAAAATTGATTTTGCCGACCTGTTATTAATGGTCGATAAATTAGAGGGAGATTTTTGGTTAAGATTTTCTTCTAGTCACCCTAAAGATGTTAGTAATAAGTTGATTACAGTTTTAAAAAAAACAAAACATCTTTGCGAGCATTTTCATTTAGCTGTTCAGTCTGGTGATAATCATATTTTAGAGGCAATGAATAGAAGGTATACAATTGAGACTTATAAAGAAAGGGTTAAAAAGATTAGAGAGTCTCTGGATTTTAAAAATGGTTTTTCGGCTTCAATTACTAGTGATGTTATTGTTGGTTTTCCGGGAGAAAAAATAAAAAACTTTAACAACACTAAAAAGCTTTTTAAAGAAATAAGCTTTGATTTGGTTTATATTTCTAAGTATAGTCCTCGTTACAAAACTGCTTCTTCTTATTTGAAAGATGATGTTAGTCTATCTGAAAAGAAAAGGAGAGAAAGGGAGCTGAATATTATTTTAAGGAAAACGGCCTTAAAAAATAATCAACAATATCTAAATAAAGTAGTGGATATTTTAATAGAAGGTTTTGATCGCAAAGGTTTTTTAACTGGTAGAACTAGAACTTCCAAGCTTGTGAGAATAAGTCATAAAGTTGCTTGTCCTAATGATTTTATTGGTAAATTTGTTAAAGTGGAAATTACTAATGTTTTCGAGTTTGAACTTCAAGCAAAAATTGTTGATTATGATTTTTCTTGTTTGAACATTTCTAAAACCAATAAAGATAAAAAGAAAAAAGTTTCCGAAAAAAAAGGAAAAGTGATTGTTATTTTAGGACCTACTGCCAGTGGAAAAACATCTTTGGCTGTAAAATTAGCTGATAAGTTCAAAGGAGAAATAGTTAGTGCTGATAGTCGTCAGGTTTATAGAGGCATGGATATTGGCACTGGTAAAGATTTAGCTGAATATTCTTTTGAAGGTAAAAAAATAAATTACCATTTAATAGATGTAGCTGATCCTCAAAAAGTTTTTAATTTAGCTGATTATCAAAATCAAGCCTTTATGGCTATTGATGATATTATAGGTAGAGGTAAATTGCCGTTTTTGGTTGGTGGTAGTGGGCTATATTTAGAAGCAGTAGTTGATAATTATTTATTATCTGAATCAAAACCATCTTTTGAGAAAAGAGATGAATTTGAGTCTTTAGAGATTTCAGAGTTACAAAAAAGAATTAAGAGTATTAACAAAAAATTTTTTCTTAGTTTAAATAATAGTGATTTAAATAATAAAAGAAGATTGGCTCGTTATTTGGAGGTTTTATTAAATGAAAAATCTTTTGAGCCTAAAAAAGGTAAAAGAAAATATGATTTTTTGATTTTAGGTCTTAATCCGAAAAGAGAAGTGGTTAAGGAAAAGATATATAAAAGATTATTGGATAGAATAAATAACGAAGATATGATTGGCGAGGTCAAAAGGCTTCATAAGTCCGGAGTTAGTTATGAAAGACTGGAAGGTTTTGGCTTGGAATATCGTTTTATATCTTTGTTTCTTCAAAATAAAATAAGCGAACAACAATTAATTGATCGCTTATTTGTAGCTATTTGTCAGTTTTCTAAAAGACAAATGTCTTGGTTCAGGAGATGGGAAAAAAATGGAGCTGAAATTGTTTGGCTTGAAAATAAAAATGATGCTGTTAAATTTATTAAATCTTTTTTAGGGTAAACATTCTATTTCTCCTATTGGACTTAAACAATTTTGCCCAGTATTATATTCGTCTATATTTTTTTCCAAACAAAATTTAATTTGATAGGAATCTCCATCTTTAGTGTATTGATAATTACTTGGTTCACAATTTGACGCTGCCGGTTGAGGGTTTTGCGGTACTCTTATTATATAGATCCTGTTAGTAGTGGACCCAATTAAGTTTTCTCCTAGGTTTAAGGTGTCAGGATAAAAACCTTCATCTCGATAATATTCTTCTAAAGCTAATTGAATTTGAGCAATATCACTAATTCTTCTTGTGTCTCGAGAACTTCTTCTTATTTCTGATAAAGAAACTGAAACAATAGAAAAGATAAGCCCAATAATCATTACGGCTAAAACAATTTCAGCTAGGGTATAGGCTTTTTTTCTTGTTTTCATATTTTTTAGAGATTTTTTATAATCTCTATTATTTTTTTAGGATTGTATTTTCCCTTGGTTTTGGCCATTACTTGGCCTATAAAATATTGCAAAATAGATTCTTTGCCATTTTTATAATCTTCAAATTGTTCTTTGTTGTCATTAATCACTTCTTTTACAATATTTTCCAGTTCGTGAGAATCTTCTTCGTCTTTTTGCTCTAACCCCATTTCAGTCATTATGTTACTTGGGTCACCTCCTTTTTCAAAAATAATTTTTAATATTTTTTGACCGGAGCTAGAATTTATTTTTTCTTGATAAATTAAAGAAATTAATTCAGCAAAATTTTCAGCTGTGATTTTTAAATCTTTAATTTTAGTTTTTGACTCTTTTAATAATTTAAAAAGTTCACTGGTTATCCAATTAGCGGTTATCTTAGCTAATTTTATTTCTTGGTTTTCCCAAGATTGACCTAAGGATTTGGTCCATTCCTGAAGCTCAGAAATAACCATCTCAAACCAATTAGCCGTATCTTTGTCACTAATCAAAGTTTCGGCTATTTCTGGTGATATGTTGTATTGTTCAATAAATCTTTCTCTTTTTTTGTGAGGCAATTCTCCAATTTTAGTTCTGATATTTTCAATATCTTCTTCGCTTGTTTTAATTGGTAATATGTCTGGTTCGGGGAAGTAGCGATAATCAGCACTGCTTTCTTTTATTCTTTGACTAAAGGTTTCTCCAGTGTTATCACTACAGCCTCTGGTTTCTGGTAAAATTTCTCCGCCTTTATCTAAAATTTCAGCTTGTCTTTTTATTTCAAAATTAATAGCTTTTTCTAAAGATTTAAAAGAGTTAATATTTTTCACTTCTACTTTAGAGTTTAGTTTTTGTCCATTTTTAGCAATTACTCCACCTTTGTTATCTCTGGCCCATGAATCTTTTTTTTGTAAACTAATATTAGCTTCACATCTCATTTCTCCTTTTTCCATATTAGCATTACTAATCTCTAAGTATTGAAGAACTTGTTGATATGTTTGACAAAACATTTTAGCGGTAATGGCATCTTTAATCACTGGCTCTGTTACTAGCTCAATTAAGGGCACTCCAGCTCGATTAAAGTCTATTAAGGTGTAATTCTTGCCAGCAGGATGATTTAATTTACCGGTGTCTTCTTCGAGGTGAATTCTGGTTATTTCTATTTTTTGTTTATTTACTTCTAAATATCCGTGGTGAGCAAAAGGTAAGTCGAATTGTGATATTTGGTAACCTTTTGGTAAATCGGGGTAAAAATAGTTTTTTCTATCAAACTTACTGATTTTATTTATTTCGCAATTCAAAGCTAGCCCTAAAAGAATTATTTTTTCAATTGCTTCTTTGTTAGCTTTGGGTAGTGTTCCAGGGTGAGCTAAACAAACTGGACATACATTTTTGTTGGGTTCAGAATTAAAAGGGTCATTGGCACAAGAACAGAACATTTTACTCTTGGTATTTACTTCGGCGTGTATTTCTAAGCCGATTATAACGTCATACTCCATATCTATATTTTGAACAATTTAGAAAGACCTTCAGAAAGAGGTTCATTTTCTTTTTCTAAATCTTCTTTTAAGTATTTTAATAAGAATTTTCTAATTTCAACTGGGTCTTGATCTTCTAGAGGAATTGACAATCTGTGTTTTAGTGGGTTTTTAAATTCTAAAAATAGTTTTTTTATTTTTTCTTGAGGTTTGTAGATTATATAAAAATTAGAAATTGATTGAAATTCATAGAAAGGTTCCCCTACAAAAAGTCCATCGTGTTGGATTTCTACCATAATTTTTTTAGGATTTTCTCCATCATAAAAAATTATTAATGCGCTAGATAATATTATTATTAAAGCGAAGAAATAATTTTTATCAATAATAGCCCAAATTATTAGCAGTAAAGCTATAATAGAGGCAATTATATACCATTTTTTATTTCTTTGGTGTTTTACGAATTCATCTATTTGCCAAGCTGGGTATGTATTTTTTTCCTCTTTATTTTTTGCTTGTTTTTTATTTTTTTTGTTTTTAGACATATCGTTGACATTATTTGTTATATTTTATAATATGTCTATATTGTAGCATAATTTGTGTTGTATAACAATTTTTGTTTTACACGCAATTTGTTTAATAAATTCGAATTGGAGAGGTGGCTGAGTGGCTGAAAGCAGCATCCTGCTAAGATGTTAAGGGGGAAACCCCTTCAAGGGTTCGAATCCCTTCCTCTCCGCGAACGAAAAAAGACGCCAAAATGGCGTCTTTTTGAGTGAGTGGAGA
>CAZNDY010000020.1:3616-13882 GCA_964572055.1 uncultured Gammaproteobacteria bacterium | reverse complement strand
GAAATATTGATTTAAATAATGATGGTTTTAAGGATTCTTATATTTCCCTCCTGCCAAGCAGAATTTACAGAAATAAAAGAATCCTTAAAACCATCATTATTTAAATCAATATTTCCCTCATTCAGCCAATTAATAGAGTCAAAAAAATTGTCAAAAAAAACCCCATCCCAAACACCAGAAGCTATTATTCTAGAGCTTACAAATTCTGGCAAAAAATCATTCCATCTTTTATCGTCAACAGTCGCTCCTAAATTACTAGAATTAAGCATCCACGTCTCTGGCCAAAAACTTATTTTTTTATTATCAAATTTCAAATACCAACTATCGGGTATCGATTCCAGAATTTCTTTTCTTAAATGCAAATAATCATATAGATAAACATCATTTCTAATCTCTTGAGAGCTAATATAGGCTAAAATAATAATATCGGGATTAAGTTCTCTAATTTTTTTAATTTTATCAGGATTATTAAACTGATGTTCCATGTCCAAAATTATTAAATCCCATTTTGACAAATTTAAAACATCTTCATCGTTTAAATCCCAGGAAAGAAAAATATTGGCTAATTTAGGTGATTTAGCTGAAAGTTTATTAGCTTTATTTAATATATCAGAAGCTTCAACTGAGTTAAAAAAAACAAAGCTAAATATAAATAAAAATTTAAAAATTAAAATATTTTTTTTATTTAACATACTGTTTGTAAATTTTTAAAATTTCTTCTAAATGCTTATTAATATTTAAATCTAAAACCATATCCCTAGCTCTTTGACCAATCTGCCTTAAGTCACAATGTTCTAAGCTATCTATCTTACTAGCTAAGGCTTTAAAATCACCATTTTGAAATAAAAAACCACTCTTATTATCTTTAATCAACTCAGACATTCCACCTATCTTAGAAGCAATCACCACCTTAGAAAAAGACAAAGATTCTAAAAGTGAAAGAGGCATGTTTTCCGCCCAAATTGAAGGCATAAAAATAACTTTTGCATTTTTAATAATAAACTCCAATTCAACACCCAACTTATAACCCAAAAATTCAACCCTATTATTAAGTTTTAATTTATCGCAAAGAGTTTTTAACTGTTTTTCTTCGGGACCAGAGCCAACTATTTTAATTTTTAAATCACTCTTAGATAAAGCAAGAGCTTTAAGCAAAACATCGATACCTTTCTCGCTTGATAAACGACCAAAATAAAGACCATAATCACCATCTTGATTTTCAACTTGATTGATAACGGTAAAGTTATAAATAACTTTAATTTTTTCTTCTGGAACCTTAAAACTAACAAGAGTTTCTTTCATGAAATTACTAGGAGCTATAAACAAATCTATATTTTTAAAATAAATATTTAATATTCTATGATGAAAATACATTTCAATTACGGCTAAAAAACTTTTCAAATAAGATTTTTTAAAACATTTATGTTTCAAACATTTATAATATTTACCACCTCGACACCTATAACAAATCTGATTATCAACAAACAACTGATAATTTGGACAGATTAATTTATAATCATGAACATGGATAACTACTGGAATTTTATATTTTTTAGCTACACTCAAAATCGAGGGTGATATTTGATGATAAATATTGTGAATATGAATTATATCGGGCTTAAAATCTTTAATTAATTTTTTAAATTTTATTTTAGCCTCAAAACTATATAAAATTCTAAAGGGAGCCAGCAACTTATCTCTCAAACTAGCTTCATTAAAACTAATCCGAGAAACAAAATATTTTTCCCACTTAGATTTAAAATTCTTAGGATGCTTCATGGAAAAAACAGCCACCTCATGCCCAGCCCTTTCCAACTCCTTGGACAAATCAATAAAATATTTCTCTGCCCCGCCCCGAATATAATTAAACTTTTTAACCTGTAATATCTTCATATTATTAATTTAAACGACTTAAATAATAATTAGTATACTTTTGACTAAAAACTCTAATTTCATACTCTTTTTTAACCAAATTATATAAATTATTAGACATAAACCTTAAATTTTCTCTGTTTTGATCATCAAAAAAATACTTTAATTTAAGAATTAAATCACTTAAATTATTGTTTTTAAACAAAATACCAGTTTTATTATCAATAATAATATCTAAAATACCGCCAGTGGCCGAAGCTAAGACTGGCAATTTCGCTAAACCAGCTTCCAATAAAACAATGCCCAAACCTTCCCATTTAGAAGGTAGGACAAAAAAATCCAAAGAGTTCAAAAAAGAAAATACATCTTTTTTTGTTCCAAGTAATTTAATCTTATTAGATAAAGAAAGAGTTGATATTTGATTTTCCAGTTCTTCTTTTAACTCACCTTCACCAACTATTAAGAACAAAAAGTCCTTATCTTTAAAATGAGCCAAAGCTTTTATTAGTAAAGAAAAATTTTTTTGCTCATTTAATCTGCCAATAGAGCCAAATACTAACGAATTGCCTTTTTTTATTTGTTGAGAAGCATCAAATAAAGAACAGTCAACTCCATTTGGTATTAAAATAGCTTTATTTTCATCAATCTTGTATCTATTAACAACATCTTTTTTAACCGAATTAGAAATAACTATAATTTTATTAGAAAAGTTAGCAGTTATTTTTTTAAAAAATCTAACAATAAAATTATCATTATCTAAAACATTTTGCTCGGTTGAAACTATTTTTTTCACCCCCATTAATTTAGCAGCTACCTTTCCATAAATATCTCCACCCAATTGAGTGTGAACTATATCTGGCGAAAAAAATTTTATTTCTTTACAAATTTGATAAAAATTAAAAAGATCCAATTTAAATTTCTTTTTTAATATTTTTAAATTTATATTTCTTTTAATAAATTCTTCTTCAAAAAAACCACCACCATTAAAAGCTAATACTTTAATTTCAAAAATATCGTGATTTAAGTTATTAACTAAATCCAGGATAAATTTCTCAGCCCCACCAGAAGCCAAAGAAGGAATGATATATAAAATTTTAATTTTTTTATTGTTCATTTTGTTTCAACTTATTTCTTTTTTCGACCAAAATTAAGGCTACTAAAGCTAAGGATATTGGCAACCAAACTCTACCCTTGTAATAAGAAGTGTTAAAAAATTGATAAAAATAAACACCAAAAGAAGCAACAAACAAAGGTAATAAAAGCTTGTAATCATTACTATTTTTTAAAACACCTAAATAAATCTTTCTAAATATCGCAAAAGAAAACAAAGCAAATAAAATAAGACCCAAAACTCCATTCTCAGCCAATAATTTCTGCCAAACACCATGAGAATCAAGTGGATCTCCATATTTAGAGACAAACCTAATGTTATTAGCAACCAAATTAATAAAATTACCGGTTCCATAGCCCAGTAATGGCTTGTTCTCAAAAGCTTTAAAAGCAATATCAGTCAAAAGCAATCTATTTTGTGTAGAGCTAATATTAGCTTCTTGTAAGGAAAACATTTTAAAAATAAAAGGAGAAGCAATCACTAGAAAAGAAAGTAAAACTAATATCACAGATTTAAAATCAATTTTTTTCTTTTTAATCACTAAAAAATAAATAGAGATATAAACAATTATCTGAAGAGTTATACTTATCCAAGCTGTGCGACCAAAAGTCAGCCAAGCTGTTAAAAGTAAAAAAACAGAAAGAATATTTATAAATCTAGAAGATCTTTCATTTTTAAACCAATGTTTTAAAGATAAAATTAAAAACCCAGAGGACAAGAGTATTTCAGATAATAAATTATAATTATTACCAAAAATAGGATAACCAAAAACAGAAATTGGCTGAACTCTAAAAAAAGAATCTTGCCAATCCTGAAGAAAAAGAGAAAACACACCGAAACCAGCTAAAATTAAAGAAGATAAGCTAAATAAAATTATAATATTTTTTAAAATTCTACCATCTTTAATAACATTGACTGGAACCAGAATAAAAGCCAAATAAAAAAACAAAATCCAACGGAAAGAATACCAAAGAGAGCTGATAATATTTTCGCTTAGCAGTGAGGAGAGTAAACAAATAGAAAAAAAAGCAATAAAATAAGAAAAGAAAGGATAAATTAATTTACTTTTGGACTTGTCATAAAAATAAAGATAAATTTCGCGTAAAATAAAAGCCAATAAAAGAAACAAAGCCAACAAATCAACCAGTGGTAATTCTAAAAAATTAATCTTAAAAGCTATCCCTATCAAAGGCAAAGAGAAAGCTATTAAATATAAACCAATCTCTATTTTTAAAAATAAAATAAATAAAAAAAATAAGGAAACTAAGGCCAAACTTGAAACTAAATAATTAGTTTCAGTTAAAAATAACAAAAACAAAAAAACAGGAATTAACAGTAAAAGCCAATAATATTTTTTATTATAAAAACTTGTCATTTTTATTCAAAATAAATTTTAAGTTTATAATCCTTGTCTAATTTATTAGTCCAAGTTAACTCATTTTCTTTAATTAAAATATCACCCTCACCTTCAAAACCAATAATCTTTCTTTGAAATTTTAAATTAGCCTTAAATTCCTGAATTTCACTTCCTGCCTGTTTTTGAACTTGCAGAGAATAATATTTTTTATCATTAATATCTTTTAAAATACTATCAGCTAAACTATATTGAAATGATAAAATTTTTTGCTCTCCAGGCTCTATAGATATAAAAGCACCTAATAACCCTTTAGGATTTTCTATTTCATTATCGCTAGAAGAATAAACATCACCAGCACTTAAACCACTAGCTTCTAAATATTGACTATCCTTAGGAATATAAACCCTGGTATAAGTTCGGTATCTAGTTGTTTGCCAATCAAACCATCCATTGTTTTTATAACTGATATCCACTCGAGATAAAATTTGATTAGATTTCTCTTCTAAATTATAAAAAATATTTTTTTCCATCACCCTATCAGTTTTAAAAGCAGCTAAATTAGAATCAACCACCATCAAAAAATCACTATCAGCCTTTTTTACTTCCCCACTCCAAGAAAAAGACTGGGAGACTTCTCTTTTATAATCATCAAACAAAAAAACTAAGAAATTTTTACGATCTATATTTTTATTAAAAACATCCATTAATTCTAGCCACTTTTCAGATGGCAAATTAAATAATTTTATTTTTATTTCCTTAACAATATCGCCAATAATATTTTTTCGATTCCACTCTGACACACCATCTTCTCTAAAGGCCATTTCAACTTCATACTGTAAAACCTCAACAAAATTATCTTTATCATAAGCTTGGCCATCAACCATTACCGGACCTGTCACGTACAAAAGATCAGTTATCATCCTTGGAGTAATAGCTATTAAACCAGAAATGTCTACAAGCTCCGAAGATCGTCCAGCTGCTATCATTTCTTGTTCGTAAAACCACTTTATTTTTTTAGCACTAGTTGGAAAATCAGGTGACCAATTTGAATCACGCATAAACCAACGATCAACTCCTAAATATTTTTTAATTGGTTCGGGCGGTGAAAAATTAAAATCCTTATTTAAACTAGCTGGCATGTCTAAGTGATAAACATCATTTGTCTCTAACCTAACTATATCACCTAAACTAAGCTCCATAATGCCATAACTACCTATAAAACCACCCGTTGCCCTTAATTCATTATTATTTTGCAAAACTATCAAATAACTAACTGGCTCAGGGTAACCAGCCAAACTAGGAATAACCGCTGAAAAAGAAGCTAAATTAGATAAAAGATTAGATGAAATGTTTATATATTCCTTTAATTGTTTGATTTGTGGAACATATTTTGATAAAAAACTATTATTTTCAGCCTTTTCTAAATAAAACAAAGATAAATCAATATTAGCTTTAATTCCATTTAGCTCTGGTGAGTTTTCGTAAAGAAGTTTTAAAATTCTTCTTTTTTCATCTTCACTAAATTCTAAAAAATTATCAAATTTTTTACCAGCTACAACATCTTCTATTTCCTGGGCTATAAAAAAAGACTTTTCAGCTGAAGTACTTAATATTTCAGCTGTTTTAGTTAAATATTTGAAATCATCAAAATTATTTTGAAAAAATAAAATTTTGTTTAAAGGCCAATAATTAGATAAAGAATCTAAGTTTTGTGAAGCCTCAAAAAAGTTTTGATGAGATTCTTGAGCCATAAAAGTAGCTCTAGAAAAATCACCATCTTTAAATAGATTCAAAGATTCTTCTATATTTTTTTGACCAGAGTTAACACTAGAATAAATTTTATTAACCTTAAATAAAACAAAAAAAGAATAAATTAAAAAACAAAATAAAAAAGAAAAAAACAAAAACAAAAAAACATTAACCATTCCTCTAAAATAATTAAGGTCTTTTTTATATTCTAGACGATCAATATCCTTATTGAAGTTATTCATTTGTTTATAATTTTATTTTTTAACGTCTAAGATCTTATCTAATAAAACTATTTTTTTAGAATTTAAAACACCATGCAAAAAAACATCTGCTACTTCTTGTCGATATCTAAATTCTTTTTCATCCATGGCTGTAAAATTAACCTCTCTATTTAATTCAAATTCCAAATCTTGAATAATTTTCATTAATTTTTCTTTTTCAACATCAGCTACTATCAAAACATCAGTTGGGGCATTTTCGTTATTTAAAAACATTCCACCCAAAAGAATAAATTTAGGATCACAAATCATTTTTAATTTTTTAATAAAACTCTCACCGGACAGTATCTGAGATTTAACAATCAGAGACTTGATTTCAGAAAAAAGAATAAAATTTTTATTTAATTGATAATATTTTTTTTCTCTAATACTTCTTGTTTTAACCTCTTTTTCTTGTGATACTTCATCCTTTGAATTCTCAAGCTCACCTTTATTATCATTCTTGTCCAAATTTAACTTATCACTAGACAAAGAAGCACTTTTTGTGTTAGTATCTGAATATAAAAGGCCAAAATCCTCTAAATTAATTAACTCTCTCCTGACCGAATTTACTTGGAGCTTTAAATCTCGAGCTAATTGTCTAATATAAAATTTTTCATCAGGCTTCATTAAAAAAGCTTTTAAAATTTTTACCCTGGCTTTTGAACCAAAAATTTTTTCTAACATATTTTTTTGTTTATTTTATTGATTTTTTTATAAATAATCAATAAAATTATATAATAATTATAAAATTTTGTCAATAGCTTATGTTTATCAAAATATCCAGTATAAATATTAACAACAACCTGGACAAAAGTTTGGTACAGTCAAAAAAAATAGACAATGATTGTGACGAAAAACTAAAATTTGGTCATCTTTTTGCCTTAATAGAAATTAATAAACCAGGTCAAAAATCAAAGGAAATTTCTAATTTTATCATTGAATCTCTTAATAATAATTACTACTTAAATGATAAAATGATTTTAAGTGAACAGCTAACCAGTTTAAAAATTGAATCATTTTTTGAGGCAGCTCTAGTAAAAACAGGCAAAAACTTAATTGATTATCTAGATAAAGAAAAAATAAACCTTAATTTTAAAGATTTAAACATTACAACGGGCATAATTTACGAAGGAGAAATATATTTGTCTAATCATGGGGCTAATAAATCATTTTTAATCAGAAAAATAAAAGAAGACTATGAAATTAGTGATATAAATCCCGAAGAAGATCAAGAAGAACAACATGATAATAAAATATTTTCCTCAATTATTAGCGGAGAAATCCCTAATAACTCTTATATAATAATAAGCAACCCCTCTCTTTCAGAATATCTTTTAAATAAAGAATTTATAGAAATAATAGACAAGCTCAACCTAGAAGGAGCTCGAGAGCAAATAAAAAACAATTTATTAAAAATAAATAATTATTCTAATTTTTCTGGTTTAATTGTCAAAAATTGTTTATTAGAAGAAAAAATGAAAAACTCTTGTTTAACCGAAAATAAGCAAAATTTTAGACCAGAAAATAATCACCTACATCAAGCAGAAAGTCAAACGGAAAGATTACTGACTAACACCGGTAGTATTGATAAAAAAAATATTAGAATATCCATGTCAAAATTCTTTAATAAAATAAATATTTTTTCATTTTTATTCAAAAAAATTAGCAATATTAAAAGAAATAAAAACAAAAAAGAAAGAAACTCTGACTTAAGCATAATTAATCAATCTGGAGAAAATAAATATAAAAAAAGAAAAATATTTATATTTTTACTAGTGATACTAATAGCTATTTTAGGGGGAAACATTTACAATAAAAACAGAAAAGAGAAAAAAATAGAAGAACAAGAAAATATTGCTAATATTGAAGAAGAATTAAATCAAAAACAAAAAAAGATTGAATATTTAATTATTTACAATGAAGACCAGGCGCTAGAAGAAATAAATAATTTAAGAAATGAAATTGCCAATCTCAGCGACAAAGAAAGGGATAAAGTTTCTAATATCAAAGAAATAGAAGAAAAACTACAATCACATGTTGATCAAGTTAGAAAAATGATAAAAGTTGAACCAATAGAATTAAACAATTTATCTTTAATTGACAATCAGGCTGAATCATCCACAATATCATCCTCTGGAGAAAATATTTATGTTAGCGACCCTAAAAATGGAAAAATATACCTTGTGGACAAGGATGGTTTAAGCTCGGTATTAATAGAGTCAGAAAATTTAAAATCAGATAAAATAATGTCAGCCAATGACCCAGATAATAATTCCCTATTTATTAATGACAAACAAGTAGTTAAAATAGATAAAAATAAAAAAATAGACTATACAAAAATAAATATTGAAGATTTTTCTCAAATTAAATCTTTTGATGTTTACACTAATAACAGGATCTATTTACTAAACCCTGAAAAAAACCAAATATTTCGCTACAATCTAGAAGACGGAGAATATAAAACTCCCAGTCCTTGGGTAGAACAAGATCAACCAGAAAAAACAACATCAATTAGCGTAGATTCTAGCATTTTTATTTTAAGTGAAGATGGAAACATTTTTAAATACCACCAGGGCGAAAAGAAAGATTTTGAAACAGACAAAATAGACCCCGTGGCCGTTCAAGCCAACAACATCAAATTAAGTGACAAATACATATACATTTCGGAAAAAACAGAAAAAAGAATAATAATCTTTGATAAAAATACCGGAGATTTTATTAAACAATATTACTCCCCTCTTTTTAGTAATTTAAAAGATTTCACGATTAACGAAGATAAAACAATTTACATTTTAAACGATAATATTGTCTATAAAATAGATATTGAAATATAATTTAATGTTTGCATAAAAAAAATAGAGAGTTTTAAGCTCTCTATTTTTTTATACTCGGTAATTATTTCAAAGTAACTTTTCCACCAGCTTCTTCTAATTTCTTTTTAATTTCTTCAGCTTCTTCTTTCTTTAAACCTTCTTTAATCATTTTTGGAGCAGCATCTACTAAATCTTTAGCTTCTTTTAAACCCATTTCAGTGATTTCTCTTACAACTTTAATAACAGCAATTTTATTAGCGCCACTATCAGTTAATTCAACATCAAAGCTAGATTTTTCTTCTGCAGCAGCACCAGCAGCAGCTGGAGCAGACCCCATCATCATAGCTGGGGCAGCAGCTGAAACACCAAATTTTTCTTCTAAAATTTTTACAAGCTCAGCTAAATCTAAAACACTCATCTTTTCAATCTCAGATACCAAAGATTGAAATTTAGCTGGAACTTCAACTACATTTTTTTCTTCTGACATAATTTTTTTTAATTTAGAATATTTAATTTAATTAAAATATTCTAAAAAATTAATTTATTATTTATTATTTTATTTTTTTTCACTAACAGCTTTTAAAACGTTAACCAAGCCTCTGATATTACCAGCTAAAACATTAACAAAACCAGAAACTGGAGCATTCAAGGAACCAACCACCTTAGCATAAAGCTCTTGTTTGCTTGGTAATTGGGCTAGATTTTCAACCTCAGAAGCGCTGATAAAATTACCATCCAAAACACCACCAACAAAAGAAATCTTTCCTTCCTTATCCTTTTTAAAATTAAAAACAACTTTAGCTGGAGAAACTTCATCCTCATAAGCAAAGACGGCAGCCACCTTTCCTGGTAAATTCTTAATATCCAAATCAGAAACATTGCTATCTTTAAAAGCAATATCCATTAAAGTTTTTTTAGAAACATAGTACTCACCATTTTCCTTTTTCAAGCTTTTTCTTAATTCCTCATTATCCTTAACACCTAAAGCATCGAAAGTTGTAAAAACAATAGATTTAGAACGACTTATTTTATCCTTTAAGTCGGCCAAAATATCTCTTTTTTGTTCTTTGTTTTTTGGCATAAATATTATAATTTAATTATTAA
>CAZNDY010000020.1:0-3516 GCA_964572055.1 uncultured Gammaproteobacteria bacterium | reverse complement strand
CAAGATATTTTTAAAATTATTAATTGTTTTTTGATCTGAAGCCTTAAAACTACCAGTTTCATTATATTTTATTAAATTAACAAAATATAGTTTTCTACCTAAAAGTAAACGCGATAACTCTAAAGCCTCCTTTGGACTATCATTAACTCCTTTAATCAAAAGATACTCTAACATAACCCTTCTATTGGTTTTTTTAATATAAAAATCACTAGTATCTAAAAGTTTTTCCAGTTGATAATTTTCAGAATAAGGCATTATTTTTCTTCTCAAAAAATCATTGGGAGCATGCAAGGATATAGCTAAATCAACTTTTATTCTCTCGTTAACCATTTTTTTAATTTCATTTATCAAACCAATGGTAGAAATAGCTATTTTACGAGAAGAAATGTTAAAAAGATCAGGATCGTTTATAAATTTAATTGCTTTAAAAACATTGTTATAATTTAATAAAGGCTCGCCCATTCCCATAAAAACAACATTACTTATTTTCTCATTTTTATTCTTTAAAAACCTAGCCCAAAAAATAACTTGTGTTAATATTTCACTGTAATCCAAGTTTCTAGTAAAACCCATTTTGCCCGTAGCACAAAACTTGCAAGCCAAAGGACAACCAATTTGAGAAGAAATACAAACTGTGTTTCGACCATCCTTATGATTCATTAAAGTTGTTTCAACTTTTAAACCATCAGCTAAATGAATAATAGCTTTGCCTGATTTTTGTTCTTTAGAAAGAAATAAGTCAGCCTTAATATCTAAGGAAAGCTCTTGTTCAAGTTTTTCTCTTAAAGCCAAGGGAAAAACAGAAGCGCCCCTCCAGTCACTTATTAAATCAACAAAAACCAATTTTATAGCTTGCTTTAACCGAAAATTAGCCTCTCCAGCTAAAGCTTCTTGTAATTTTTCAATAGTCATAGTGGGTTTATTCTATCATTTTAAATGAGATAGTGCAATAAAACAAAACAGCCCCTAAAAGGGGCTGTTTTTATGGTTGAGAACTAGTTTCTATATCCGCCTCCAAAACCGCCACTAGGACGATCTTCTTTTGGTCTAGCAATATTAACAACGATATTTCTTCCACCTAAATCAGTTCCATTCAAAGTGTCAACAGCTTTTTGAGCTTCTTCATCAGAAGACATTTCAACAAAACCAAAACCCTTTGATCTACCAGTCATTTTATCAATGATAATAGCAGCTGATTCAACTGTACCAACTTGAGAAAAAAAATCTTTCAATTCTTCTTCTTTAGTTGCGAAAGGTAAACTACCTACAAATAATTTTTTCATAACAATATTCTTATACAAATAAATTAATAAACAAGCCGACCTTTTTTAAATTATCTCTAACTCTCACGAACATTTTATTTGTGCAAGAATATTAGAAAAGCCTTGTTTAGCATATTTAAATACTACACTAAAAAAATAAAAATAGCAAGAGATTGAAAAAAACAGATCAATTAATTTATTTTTAATAAACTATCCAAATATTCCCTACTATTAGACAAGCGAGGAACCTTATTTTGTCCGCCCAACTTATTCTTACTTTTCAACCAATCATAAAATAAATTTTTTCTAGCAATATTTATTTTTGGCAAAGACAAAACCATGTCTCTATATCTTTTAGCTTCGTAATCAGAATTTAAAGTTTTTAAAGCATCATCCAGGTCTCTAGTAAATTTTTCTAAATTTTCTGGTTTTTTTTCAAACTCAATTAACCATTCATGTCCACCTTTATTTTTATTATCTATAAATATTGGGCAAACCGTATAATCATTAACACTGGCCTGATTTTTTTTTAAAGCTAATTCCAAGGCCCTATCAGTATTGCCAACCATTAACTCTTCTCCAAAAACATTTATAAAATGCTTGGTTCTGCCAGCTATTTTTATTCTAAGTGGCTTAATAGATGTAATCTCTACTGTATCACCTATTAAATAACGCCAAAGACCACCATTGGTTGATATTACCAAGGCATAAATTTTACCCAACTCTAGTTCAGCAACCGTTAGAGTGCTTGGATGTTTTTTGTCTAATTCTGATAAAGGAATAAATTCATAAAAAACACCAATATCAAGCATTAAAAGCATGTCATCTCTCTCAAGATCGTCATTTAAAGCAAAAAACCCTTCGGAAGCATTATAGATTTCTAAATAGCTCATTTTATCACCAGGAATAATAGCTTTAAATTGTTCACGATAAGGAGCAAAACTAACACCTCCATGCATAAATAATTCCAAGTTAGGCCAAACATCAAAAATATTTTCTTTTTTAGAAATTTCTAAAACTTTTTTCAACAATAAAAGAGTCCAAGAAGGAACGCCAGCCAAGGCCACAATATTTTCGTTAATTGTTTCACGAGCCATTTCTTCCAATTTTTTTTCCCAATCACCCATAAGTGCAACTGCCATTTTAGGAGCTCTAAAGGGACTGGCCCAAAAAGGAAGATTTTTCATTAAAATAGCTGATAAATCACCACAATTAAAATTTTTAAAATTAGAATCAAAGGAACCTCCGATAGAAATTGTTTTACCTAAAAAGATTTTGGTATCTGGCTTAATCTTAAAATAACAAGCTAAAACATCTTCCCCTCCCCCATAATGACAAACCTCCAAAGCTTCGTCCGATATTGGAATTATTTTGCTTTTAGAACCAGTAGTTCCTGAAGACTTAGCTAAATAATTTAATTTACCTGGCCATAAAACATTGTCCTCCAAATCACATACACGATCTATTTCTGGTTTTAAATCATCATAGGAAGACACTGGAACGTTTTCTTTAAAAAGCAAAAGAGCATCTTCAGCTGTTCTGCTTTCAATTATTTTTTCATAATTATATTTTCTACCCCAAAAAGTATTCTGAGCTTTATTTAATAAATCAAAAAAAACTTCCAGTTGGGCTTCAACTGGATTTTCTTTAAAAAAATTTATTCGACGATAACGAGAATGAAATTTTAATTTAATAAAAAAATTAAGTGGAAACATTTTTTTAGACAAAACAAAAAAACAACATTAATTAAACTTAAATTAAGAAATAAATTATTTTTTGTGTTTTTTGTTTAAACAACAAAAGGGTCTTCTGATAAGTAAATAAATAGAAGATAAGCCGACCAAACCATAAACAAAACGAGAAAAACAATTCAAACCATCAAAATCAAAACAAAAAAATGCAACTAGGTTAAAATCAAAAAAACCGATTAAACCCCAGTTTAAGCCACCAATTAAAACAAGGGCGATGGCTAAGCAATCTAAATGATTTAGATTTTTCATAATTTTAAAATTTTAATTATGTTCTAGCTTTACATTTTTATTTTAACATTTTTTTCAACAAAAGACTACACATTGACAATAAGTCAAAAATATGATATAATTGTAAGTCGTACCTAAAAATAAAAATTATGAAAATAAATGTCAGGTTTGAAGAAGAAACTTATGTAGCTGAAATGTCAGCTGATGACTTTAATTATACGAAAAATTATTACCCACACAGAACAATTAGTATTAGAGGTTTTGGAGGGATAGAA
>CAZNDY010000019.1:0-14474 GCA_964572055.1 uncultured Gammaproteobacteria bacterium | reverse complement strand
GCCAATAATTTAAAACTTGTATTCTAGAAAATTTCCAGAATAAACATAAGACACTTTATTGTTTCCAATTATTTTAAGAGATATCTGAAAAGGACCCATAGCGTTGTTTGTAACGGTCTTAATACATTGAACAATCCAAACTCCCTCGTTTTTTCTTTTTATAAGAAAAATAGCTTCTCTTCTTTTTTTTCCACCGACAGTTTCTGTTTCGGAGATTAAAATAAAAGCAGCCATCTGAACTGAAGTATTAAATACAACCCCTTTTTCCGGTTGAAAAGTTTTACCCTTTTCAAAGGCTGAATTATAATTTTCACTCAAACTTTTTTTCTTTCCCACTGGAAAGTCAACAGCAACTTCAATCGCAGAGGACAAAGAATTAGCCTCAATCTCAAATAATTCCGGATACTCATCAGCCCCTAAGCCATTATAACGACGAGACCACTCCAATGTTTTCATAATAAACCTCCTTTTTAATTGTTAAACAACCAACCAGTATAGCAAGTTAGTCTTTTTTGTCAACGATAGTCTTAGTTTATAAAAAAATTAATTATCATTATTTTATAAATTAATTAAATATTTTATTAAATATTGAAAATAATAAATTCCAACAATAACAAAAATTGATGCCACAATATATCGTAACCATTTCTCAATTTTTTGAACAGCACTAAACGTCCCACTAACGACCTGCATACTAAAAGCAATTAAAATTGAAAATATTATTACTGGCAAACCGGTTCCCATAGCGAACAAAGGTGGTAAAAACAAGCCAGCACTTGATTGAATAATCATTGGAATTAAAATTCCAAAAAAAATAACTCCACTGTAGGGACAGAAAGCGAAAGCGAAAAGCATTCCCAACGCTAAAGAACCCAAATAACCTTTATCAGAAAGCCATAATTTCAATTTTTCTATCTTTTGATTTTTATTTTTAAAGTTAAATTTAATTATATCAAACATTATTAAACCAATAAGGATCAATACAGGACCCAATACCTTATCACCCCAACCCTGAAAAATACTCGAAATTGAAAAAGAAGAAGCTCCCAAATATATTAAGGTTGCTAAAACAGTATAGCTAATTCCACGACCCAATGTATAAAACAAGCCAGAAAAAATAGTATATCGAGGGGCTCTTACATTTCTAGAAATAAAAGCCACGGCTGTAATATTTGTAGCTAAGGGACAAGGACTAATAGAAGTTAAAACACCCAACAAAAAAGCTGATAAAGCTGATATATTATAGTTATCGATTAAAGTATTAATAAATTCCATAATTTTATAAAATTATTTTTGCAAAAAATTATCTATTTTATTTTTAAAATAAGTTTCAAATCCTTCTTGATCATAAGCTAAGCGCCAAATACTTGCATCCTCGTTAATATGATCTTGATTATTATAAATAACATTTACAAAAAGAGACGAGCCAGCAGCTTTAAATTTTTGAGAAATTTCTTTATTTTCTGGCAAGTCAATATTTATTTCTTTAAAAATTATTTTTTCTGACATTAATTCTTCACTAAAATATTTTTCTAATAATTCCTTGGTATATCGACCAATATTAACGCAAGAGGCACAACGCTGAGTGGCGTGAAACATAAAAATTTCAATTTTTTCAGCTATTTGATTACTAACAATTTCATTTTCTTTATAAACTATTTTTTTAGGCTTTTTATTTAAGATTAAATCATTAAAAGCCCAAAAAGCAATAAAAACTAAAACAATAAAAACCATTGATAATAATATCTTTTTATTTCCATCCATATTTTTATTTTACGAAGGCATTAAACAAATACCCAATAATTATTATATTAATCGTAGTTATTCCAAAAAAATAAACCAATAACTTTATTTTCATTACCCTTTTTAAGATTAGTGCTTCTGGTAAAGATAATCCAACAACAGCCATCATGAAGGTCATAGCGGTTCCCAAGGGAACCCCTTTTTCAACCAACGACTGCATGATTGGAATCACGCCAACGGAATTAGCATACATCGGAACTGCCACAATAGCTGCGACTGGGACAGCAAAAAGATTTTCGGCATTAATATATTTCTCAAAAAAATTAGCTGGAACAAAACCATGGATGACCGCACCAACAGAAATACCAATTAAAACATAAGGTGTAATTTTTTTAGTTAAAGAAAAACCTTCTTGCCAAAATCTAATCAATAATTTTTTATAAGACAATTTTTCTTTTTTTATTTCAATTTTATTGCTTTTTATTTTCCAAACATAATCAGCCACATGTTTTTCTAACTTTAATCTGCTTATAACAAAACCTCCAAAAACTCCCAAAAATACAGCCGCTAAAATATAAAAAACTGTAATTTTCCAACCAAAAAGACCAGCAAACAAAACCACAGCAACTTGATTAACCAAAGGAGACACAATTAAAAAAGAAGAAGTCACGCCCAGGGGAATTCCCGCCTCCAAAAAACCAATAAATAACGGAATTGAAGAACAAGAACAAAAAGGAGTTATTGTTCCAAATATAGCAGCCAAAAAATAGTCTATTCCATACCATTTTCTAGAAGCTAAAAAATCACGTAATTTTTCAATTGGCAAATAATAGCGTAAAATGGCCATTAGGCAATTAATAACTAAAAGAAGTATTAATATTTTTAAAGAATCATAAATAAAAAAACTAACAGAATTTCCCAAATGAGACCCCATCTCTAAGTCAAGAAGGTTGTAAGAAATATAATTAGCCAAAGCCTCTAAAAGGTAAAACATAAATTAACAATGACTACAGTTATGGCAAGATCCACTGCAAGATCTTTCTTCTGTAAAAAGCTCTAAAGCATCTTTTATATCAACTTCACTATAACCACCACCAACCAAAAGCGGTAAGTCGTTAACAACCAAAACAGGACTAGATATAAGACCCATTTCAATTATTTTAGTTATATCATCAACATATTCAACCGAAATTGATAAATTTAATTCTTCCGCCACCTTCTTTGTTTTTTCAAATAACTGTTTACAAGTTGGACAGCCAGAGCCTAAAACTTGAATATTTTTAATTTCATTTTTCATAATTTTTTAAAAAATTTTTTAATAATAAATTATATTTTTTAAATACTTTTTTGTTTATTGAATAATAATTTCTTTTCCATTCCTGTCTAATACTTATCAATTCAAAATCAAGCAAAACCTTTAAATGGCTAGAGGTTAAATTTTGTGACATATTTAAATTAGAGTATATTTCACAAACACACTTTTCACCATCTTTGAGCAAACATAAAATACGCAAACGATTATCGTCGCCAACTATTCTCATAAACTTAGCCAAATCAGAATATTTATTAATTTTATTTTTATCAGAAAAACAATCTTTTTTCATGTTTTTATAATCAATTTATATTGATATGATAATTGATATATTTTTGTTTGTCAACAAAAAAAACAAATACTTTTATACATTTTTTAAATAATTTTTATATTTACCCCCACCATCTTCTAATGGCTTAAATATTCAATATAATACTTAATTATTTCGATTAATCATTCTTAAACCGAGACAATAGTAAGTTTTTTTAATTTAACAATTTCATTTTATAAACCTTCTGTTATTTTTTATTTCTTTATAAAGTTTATTTATATCTTCAAGCTCATATTTAACCTCTATACACTTTTAAAAATAACAATAAAAAATTAAAGTTATTAAATTAATATTTATATCAAATAATACCTATATATTTTATACTTGACACCTTATCTTTTTTAATATATAATACTTTTGCTTTTTTTACTTACCGTTCAGTAAGTAAACACATAAATTCAAATAGATACAAATAAAATAATTTTAAAATATGCCTAAAACTAATAATCATTTAGAAAAAATATTAGATGTATCCCAAAATCTTTTTTTTAATTATGGCTATAATGCTGTATCAATGAGCTCCATAGCACAATCCGTTAATATTACTAAAGCAGCTCTATATTATCATTTTGAAAACAAAGAAGATTTATATCTAAGCATTTTAAAAAAAAATCTATTAGACTTCAAATCTTGTATAGATGAAAAAATAAAATCTCCCCAATTCAAAAATTATAGCTTAAAAAAAAAGATTGAAGAAATAATAACAATTTATTTTAATTTTGTTAATGATCACAACAATACATTAAAACTTTTAGTTAAAAAAATTGACACTAAAAATAAAAAAATTATAAATTTTTTGTCAAAGGCTAGAATGGAGACAATTGCTACATTTAAATCTTTGTCAGAAGAAATTATTAAACATAATAATAATAAAATAATAAATCATCATGATATGACATTGTTTTTATTCGGAATGATGACTCCTTTTATCCAAGAAGAAATACACAATTATAGGAGTCATAATTCAAAAAATATTGCTAAAAAAATTTGTTCCATTTTAATTACATAATTAATTACATTAATAATTATAAAAAATAAATTAATAAAAAATAAATTTTATGAACATCAAAAATAAAAAAAAATTATTATACATATTATCAACATTTATTCTAATCGTGTTTATCCTTAGAATCGTACAAGCCAAAATCAATCTTTCACCTGAACAAGAGCCTACAAAAACCAAAATTAATTATTTAAATATAAACGATTATCAAAGTGAAGGTGCATATATTTATACAACGGGAAAACTAGAATCTTTAAAACAATTAGATATTAAATCAGAATTATCCGCTAAAATAAAAAAAATAAATTTTAGTATAGGTGATAAGGTGAAAAAAGGACAAGTTATTTTAGAATTAGATAATTCTACATTGGCAGCTCAACTATCACAAGCCCAAGCTAGTCTAAATCAGCGTATTGCAGGAGCATCAAACGAAGATATACAAATTTATCAAACAATAGTTGACACAGCAAAAGCAGATCTCGAAAAAACAAAATCCGACAATGAACAAATGATATCTTCATATGAAATAGCGTTACAGGTTGCAAAAAATAATTTAAGTTTAGGTGGCGAAACACTAATTGATACATTACATAGTGTACAACCTATATTAACAAAATCTTTAATTGAAACAGACAATATACTTGGCATAGATAATGAATTAGCAAATGATAATTTTGAAGATGTTTTATCTGTATTAGATAGTTCTAATCTTGATAAAACCAAAACAAGTTATCTACAAGCAAAAAAAAGTAAAAAAGAATTTGATGATTTAGTTATTAACCTAAACACAAATAGCCTTGAAACGGAAATAAATATAGTAAAAAACAAAGCTAAAGAATCCTTGAAATTAATGGAAACACATCTTTTTAATATGCAGCAAGTTTTAGATTCAACTGTTCCAATTGGAAATTTAACACAAACTTCACTTAACACCATGAAAACTACTATCAGCACATTAAGTTCAACTATAAATATGATAGATGCTTCACTAACTAATGCCGCTCAAGGACAAAATGAATCCGGTGAAGCTTTAAATTCTTATAAAATTGCTCATGAAAAAGCTAAACAAGATTTAGAAAACGCAAAAATAACAACAGAAAATATTCTAAAAATTAAAGAAGCTACCTACAACCAAGCATTGGCAAATTTAGAAAAAATAAAAGCAAATCCTAGAGATGTAGATTTAGCCCCCTTACAAGCTGTAGTTTCTCAAAGTACAGTTATCTATAATAAATCTGTTATTACAGCCCCGTTTGATGGTATTATTTCTAGTATTCCATATCGCACAGGTGATTTAATCACTGCAGGACAGATTGTTGCAAGTATTGTTAATCAAGAAGGACTGCAAGTTAAAGCACATATAAACCAAAAAGAAAGAAATCTTGTTTCCGAAGGAAGTGAAGTTTTAATAGAAGATATATATCACGGGACAATAAACAACATATCACCAAGCATTGACTCAATAACAAAAAAAATAGAATTAATTATAGCCATTACAGATGAAAATGCAAAAAAACTAACAATAGGCCAATATGTAAATGCAAAAATCTTTATTGATAATACAAAAAATAATCAAACATTTATTATTCCTCTTGCAGCCGTTAAAGTATATCAAGATCGTAAAGTCGTATTTTTTGTTGATGAAAATAATATAATTCAAGAAAAAGAAATTAAAACAGGAAATATATTAGGGGACAATATAGAAATAATTGAAGGTTTAGATTTAGAAAATAATATAATTTCTTCAGTGGCTGGTTTGACCGTTGGAGAAGAAGTAACCGTTCAATAAATATGAAAAATAAAAATACAATTTGGGAATTTTTTATACAAAAATACAAGTTTACCATCCTTCTTTTAATCAGTTTTACTATTTTTGGTATTATATCTACCATTCAACTTCCTAAAGAATCAAATCCAGAAGTTGATATACCCTATGCTGTGGTAGTAACTGCATACCCTGGAGCAAATGCTGAAGATGTAGAAGAATTAATAACTCAACCTATTGAAGATAAAATAAAAAGCCTTGATGAGATTGACAAATTAACTTCTAAGTCTCAAAACAGTATTTCAATGATTACTGTCCAATTTGATGCTAACTCAAATGCACAAGAAAAAATTAATGACTTAAAAAATAAGGTCGATTTAGCTAAATCAGATTTACCAAACGACGCCGAAGAGCCAACGGTTACACAAATCAGTCTAAATGACATGCCAATTCTAACTTTTTCTATCTCTGGCCCTTATTCAGACATTGAAATAAAAAAATATGCAGATATTTTAAAAGACAAAATTGAATCTATATCCGGTATTAGTAAAGTTAAAATTTTAGGTGGACGTAATGAGCAAATTAAGGTTGTTGTAGATAAAGCAAAATTAGATAGTTACGGAATCTCACTTTTGCAAATAGGCCAAGCTATTAGTGCTGCCAACAGCGATATACCTATTGGTAATATCGAAAGCTCTAATATGACTTATACAGTTAGATTTGCTGGTAGATTACAAAGCGTTACAAATATAGAACAAATTCCTTTAGCTAAATTAGCTAACACTCCTATTCTCCTAAAAGATGTAGCGAATATATATTCTGATTATACAGACATAGAAAATATTTCTCGGCTAAGCAAAAATGGACAATCAGCAATATCTGCCATCTCATTGAGTTTATATAAAACAGTTGGAGCTGATACCGTCCGCATTGTAGATCAAGCCCTTGAAACTATAAACACAAATAAAGAAAATCTACCAAATGATATTAATTTTGATACAAGTAGTAATACCGGTCAAGACATTCAAGATAACTTAAGTAATCTTTTAATAAATGGTTTAGAAACCATGGCAATAGTTATTGTCTTGCTCTTTTTGTTTTTAGGATGGCGAGAAGCACTATTAGCAGGCTTATCTGTGCCTCTAACATTTCTTATATCTTTCATCTTCTTGCAAGCCTATGGTTATACGCTTAATTTTTTGACTTTATTTTCTCTAATTTTATCATTGGGAATTCTAGTTGATAATGCTATTGTTATCGCCGAAGGTATTTACGTTAATATGAAAAAGGGAATGAAAGTAAAAGAAGCTTGTATAACGTCCGTAAAAGAATACCAATGGACTTTGGCTGCTGGCACGCTTACAACCGTTTTTGCGTTTTTACCACTAATCACCGTTAGTGGTATAGTTGGAAAATTCATGGTAAGTATCCCAGTTACTATTTCAGTGGTTTTGTTATCTTCTTTGTTTGTTGCCATGGCATTTATACCAACGGTAGCTTCTTTAATTTTTAAAAATGATTCTAATAAAAAATTATTTGATGATTCAAATGTTTTAAAACAAAAAAAAGAAAATTGGAAAGATAAGATGATGAATTTTATTACTGAAAAATATGATAATATCATTATAAATCTTTTGTCCCATAAAAATAAAAGTAATAAATTACTAAAATATATTGCAATTGCTTTAATTTTTAGTTTTGCCTTACCGGCCACGGGGATTTTAAAAGCAAATATGTTTCCCGTTGGTAATGAACCAAAGGTATATATGGATTTAAAAATGCCCGTAGGTACGCCATTAGAAATTACTAATCAACAAATAAAAAATATTGAAGAGATACTATTGCAAGACAAAAATATAAAGTCCTTTTTGGTGACAGTTGGTTTACAAACTGGTGGTGGTGGCGTTGATCTTGGCAGTGGTAGTACTGGAAATAGTCATCTTGCAGGAATAGTTATAAACTTAAAAGAAAAATCTAAAATAAACAGCTCTGATTTTATAAAAAATTATGATAAAATTTTACAAGAAATTGGTGGCATAGATTTTGAACTTACTCAAGATGTAATGGGCCCAAAATCAGCAGATCCAATTTCAATATCTGTTAAAGGTGAAGACCCTGATGTTTTAGATGATATATCATCTAAAATTAAACACCTTGTTGAAAACATACCTGGAACACGCAGTGTTCGCTTTACCAACGAAGATACTCCCGGAGAATTAATTTTCGAAATAGACAGAGTTAAAGCTCAAATGTACGGAGTAACAACAGCACAGATTGCCTCACTGCTTCGAATGAGTGTAGCTGGTATTGAATCTACCACAATTCACAAAGATGGCAATGAAGTGGGAGTGCTTGTAAAATATGACCTTGATGGACAAAATGATGGAATAAGCAACAAAAATATTGATTTAAATAATATTGAATCTATCACAATATTAACTTCTCAAGGAGATATTCCAATATCTTCCTTTATAAAAAGTGACTTAAGTTATGCAAAATCATTAATACAACATAAAGATGGTTATAGAATTGCTGAAATAATCGGAGACATAGAAGAAGGAGCATCTACTCAAACCATCTTTTCTGAAGCTAAAAAACAAATAAAACAATTAGATATTCCAAATGACTACTCTATTATTTATTCTGGTGAAAACGAAGATATGGCAGAAGCCTTCTCGGATATTTTTAGAGCCCTAATAATTGGTATTATATTAATTGCAGGTCTATTAGTATTACAGTTTAATTCTTTTAAACAACCCTTGTTCATATTAATTACCATCCCCTTAGCCTTAATTGGAGTATTACCGGGATTAGTATTAATGGGACAACCCCTTAGTTTTCCAGCAGCTATTGGCGTAGTTGCCTTAATAGGTATTGTAGTTAAAAATGCCATTATTCTAATAGAAAAAATAAATATAAACATAACTAATAACTTAGAATTTAAAGAAGCTATAATTGAGGCAGGTAAATCTAGATTACGTCCAATTATTCTTACCACTATTACGACTGTAGTTGGTATGATACCCCTGGCGATATCTGATCCAACCTGGGGACCGCTAGCCTATGCTATAATCTTTGGACTATCTTTTTCTACAGTTTTAACTCTTTTTGTTTTACCAATAATATACTATAGATTAAGCAACCCAGCAAATAACGAAAACAAGCAGATTGAACATAATTAAAATATCAATAGAATAAAAATATTAACTCAAAAACAAAAACCCTATTATATCACTAATAAAATATTAAGTACCTAATCTTCTCTTCACTTTTATCAAAAACACTCTTTTGGTTGTTTTCTTGTTCGCTCGGGGACAGGGATTCGGCCACGCGTCGCTAAGTCTCGCTCTTCGCTTCGCTCATCACTCACTAAGCGCTCTGGCCTAGCCTCACGGTGTGAGCAAAGCTCACACATCGCTCCGACTTTCTCGTCCCTGACGCGAAGTACGCAGACGCTTCGCTTCCCCTTCGCTCGCATAAAAAAACACCCAAAAGGGTGTTTTTTATCGCTCGCTCGGGGACAGGGATTCGAACCCCGATAGCCAGGACCAAAACCTGGAGTCCTACCATTAGACGATCCCCGAATATATTTTATCAACAAAATTATAATAATTAATAATTAACAACAAGTCAAGCCAATCTAAACTTTAGCATATTTACTAACAGCTAAATAACTAGCAATAACATTAACCACCGAAATCCCAATAAATTGCCAACCAAAAATTGTCCAAACATTTTCTACAAAATAACTAATAACATTAATATTATAATCAACAAAAAACAACTCTAAATATGGCTGTAAAATTCCTAACAAAGGAAAAGAAATTGATATTATTATTAATATTGCCATTAAAGTATAAATAACGGCTGAAAATAAAAAGGGCAAATAAATAAAAGAGTTAGAGGCCCCAACTAAACGCATAATTTCTATCTCTCTTTTTTGAGTATAAACAGCTACTTTAATGGAATTGTAAACAACCAATAAACTAGTAATTATAAAAACTAAAATTATAAAAAACCCAACATCACTAATCCTATTGGTTATAGTGTTTATTTTCTCCAGCAAAACTCTATTATCTGAAAAATCCCTAGACTCTACAATATCGCTATCAATAGATCTTAATTCTTCTATTAAATCAGGTATCATATCCACACTTTCCGGAACAATCACCAAACTTGGCGAAAGTGGATTTTTGCCTAACTCCAATATAGCCTGCAAAATTTCTGGATTATTTTTATTTTTATCCCTAAAAAAATCTAAAGCTTCTTGTTTGGATGTGTATTTAACAGCCCTAACCCTCTCCATTGAATTTATTTCATTTTTTAACTCCAATATTTCTGACTCAGGCGCATCTGGTTTTAAATAAAGACTTAAATCTATTTTTTCCTTGATAGCTACCACGGCATTGTCGCTAATAGCTCTCAATAAAACCAATGTATTAATTGAAAGCATTGATAAAACTAAAATAGTAACAGTTACAACTGATAACCAAATATTCCTACTAATATCCTGTAAACTAAATTTTAATATTCTTAGAAAAGATAAAAACATATTTTTTTAAATTATATATTTTCCACGCGACCTATCACTAACTATTCTTCCCTCATCAATAGTTATAACCCTACGATTTAAATTATTAACCACTTCTCGATTATGACTAACCAAAATAACGGTAGTGCCAAAATTATTAATTTTTAATAACAAATCTATTATTTCTCCAGTATTTATTGCATCTAAGTTTCCAGTAGGCTCATCAGCTAAAAGTATTTTAGGTTGATGAACTAAAGCTCTAGCAATAGCCGCTCTTTGCTGTTCTCCACCAGAAACCTCATTTGGATAACGATTTTCTTTGCCTGACAAACCAACAATTTTCATTACCCCAGGAACTATTTTTTTTATTTTATTAGAGCTTTTCCCACAAACCTGCAAAGCAAAAGAAATATTTTCTCCTAAGGTTTTTTTCTTTAATAATTTAAAATCTTGAAAAATAACACCTATTTGACGACGTAAATATGGAATCTCTGATTTTCCAATTTTAGTAATATCCCAGTCACCAATCCAAACTTTTCCAGAGCTGGCTCTCTCCTCTCCTGTTAAAATTTTAACCAAAGTAGTTTTTCCTGTTCCTGATTGACCAACCAAAGAAACAAATTCGCCCGCCTTAATTGACAAATTTATATTATCTAAAACTTTAATTTTATTTTTATAAACTTTATTTACATCTATTAATTTAATCATAAATTATTTTTTAGAATCAAAAACGGCAAAATTTAAAAGCCCTAACATCTCTTTAAAGCTCTGTTCACGCGATAAAGAATTTAAAATTACGGCTGTATATTTTTTTCCCATAACATCAATCCTGGTAACCAAACAATAGCCAGAAGAATCATCTATATAACCAGTCTTAGATCCAATAATTTTAAATCCTGGATAATTATTATTTAAAACTAAATCACTACTATTATAACGCAATTTTAAACTGTTGTCATTTCTAGTAAAAAATTTATAACTTTTTGTTGTACTAGCTTCAGCAATTACTCTATTATCTAAAGCCTTCCTGGCTATTAAAGCAAATTCTCTAGCAGTGCTAACATTCTTTTTGTCTAAACCTGTTGGTTCAAAAAACTTTGATGAATTCAAATTTAATTCTTTTACTATATCATTCATCTTCTTAATAAAATCATCTCGACTTAAAGTGCTAACTCGGGCCATAGTTTCAACCATATTGTTGGCTGATCTTACTAAAGACGAATAAATTAAATCCTTGATTGATAATTCATCTCCACCATTCAAATTTATTCTAGCTACTTGCCACTTATTAAAATATTGATGATTATATTCTTCGTCCTGCAAGCTATATTTAACTATTTCTTCTAACCTACTAATATTATTGTCGATTGAAAAAAAGGTTAAAGTTGATAAAAGCTTACTTAAGCTAGCCACTGGCATTATTTGATCGGCATTTTTTTCAAAAACAACTTTCTCTTGCTCTTCATCAATTAAGATAGCCGAAACAGAATTTATTTCTGGTTGATTATTAACTCCCAATCCAATGCCCAAAATCCTACCAAAACTGTCCTTAGAAATATTAAGAGGCTCAATAAAAACATCAATAACGCCAGCCCCGCTTCCAGCTATTTTTTTAAAAGCTTCATAATCTAGGTCTAAAACTCTGTCTGGAAATTTATCTCTTTCTGGTCCAAAGTCATTAACAACAACATCAACATACTTATTATTTTCTCTATTATAAACCCTAAGAAGAGATCCCTTGGGATAAACAGTCGAGGCCGTAAAATCACCACCTTTAAATTTATACCAACTAGCTTTACCAGCAATTTCAACGCCCGGATAAGAAAAAACTGCTAAGCGAGCATAAGGCAAGTGAATTAAAGATCTGACAAATTTCTCTTCTGGATAATCTTTAGTAGGAAGTGGTCTCCATAAATTTTGCCCCTTATCGTAAAAAAACACTTGTTTATAATTTTGATCGCTTTCATCATAACTAAATTGAATATAAAAAGGCTTATGATTGTCATAGGCTTTCTTATTAACAAACTCAAACTGAACAACAGAGCTTATTTTTCTCAAGCTCCAAGGAAAAATCATTTCATCATCTAAAATCTCTTCAAGTAAAACGTCAGTATCATTATCTAAAATCCCAGGAACCAAAGAAAGTTTTATATAATTGTCAAAAGCACTGACTGTATAACCCTTTAAAATTGTTTCTCGATCTAAATAAATATTAAAATTTTTTTTATCTGTATTTATTTTATTACTTTCACTCTTTTTTAAATCAGCCTCAGCAGTTAAATTAGTTTCGATAACTTTAACTTCCTCCAAATCAATAGTTGATTGATCATCAAAAACTGGATCAATTTTTAACTCCTCGGCCATAAGCCAACAAGGAATAAAAAAAAGAAAAACAAACAAAAATAAAAAAAGTTTTTTAAACCTAATAATCATAAACATTAATTAATTACGAGCCTTCTGCCAGATTCGAACTGGCGTCAATGGTTTACGATACCACTACTCTGACCAGCTGAGCTAAGAAGGCTTCTATTTTTTAAAAAAATAATTATACCATTTTTTAAAACAAGAATCTTCTACATCCCCTTCATTTCCAATATTTAATTCTTCTCCATTATTTTTAGATGGAATCTTAACAACAACAACTGTTTCCCCTTCTTTTTGTAGACCAAAATTAATACGAGCATTTTCTTCTGCCGCTTGATCAGAATTTAAATAAGAAATTAATCCTTGTAACTCTTCGTTATTTTTTTCATAAAGGCTGATATTTTCTTTTTCTTTTTTAATTTCATCTTCTATTATTTTTTTTCTACTCAAACGATTATAATAAGGAATTAAAATTAAAATTAAAATAAATAAAAGAAAAAAAGTTGAAAAAAATTTTTTAACAAAGCTAAACTTATTAACCGGGTCAACTTTACCCTTATGCACATAATTAAGTCTATCGGTTGGACTAAGATTATATTTTTTAGACATAAAAAATTCTAACGATTTTTAGGTGTTACCCAAAAACCCATGTATTTACCAAACATTAATCTTATTTGAGCATCAAGACAAGGAATCGCCCCAAATATAATAACAGAAAAAGGAACAAATATCCATTCAATAATTAATTTTAAATTATTTAAAAACCCAAAATTTTTTGGTCTTTTAGGCAGCATTATTGACGACAAAATAGAAGTCAAAACTAGCCCACTCATAGCTAAAGTCATTAATTGTTGAGTTGTTGCCGGTAAGTTCAAAAAAACAACGCTACCATTAAATTTACTACCACCTAAAAGAATAGGCAGCCAACCAACCACCCCCAAAATCAAAGCACTGGTAGCCCAAGAATGGAAACCATAAATTTGTATCCAAACATGCCTTAAAGTCTCTCCTTTTTTAAGTCTTGACCATCTCTTAATAACATTGAAAATCAAATAAGGCACATTTTCACTTCCCCAGGCCCACCTTCTTTGTTGTTTATACAAACTTTTAACTGTTTGCCAAAAATTTTTATCACAAGTAGCATCCATTGAAACTGGAAAATACAAAGGCTCTACTCGATAATCACCATCATAGTGCAAAAAACAATGCCAGAAAATTCTAGAATCCTCACTAACCATATTTGGCGCCCAAAAATCAATATCAACCAAAGCTTTAAAAGTCATAGAATGAGAAGAATAAGTTGCTAGTTTTTCGGGCCTAATTTGCTGCATCATTTGCCAAAAAGTATTAGAAGCCGAAGAAACTCTAGCAAAAAATGGTGTCTGCCAAATATTATTATGATAAACTGGCACTGGCTGATAGCTA
>CAZNDY010000018.1:0-14608 GCA_964572055.1 uncultured Gammaproteobacteria bacterium | reverse complement strand
TCATATCTTAATCAAATGATAATTTTTCTAAAATTTAGAAAAATTAACTTTTCTTTTAAAATTAAATTTTTTAGTTTTTTGAGATTGTTTTTGATATTTTTTTATGGTTTATTCTTTAATTTTAGTCAAATAAAAAAGCTTATTTATCTATTTCCAGAAGTAGAAAAGAGGAGAAAAAACTTGAAAATAAAGGAAAATTGTGTTAATAAAATCGAATCTCTTATTAAAAATACTTGATTTTATTGATTTAAATTACTATTGACTTATTTTTAAAAATATGATTTAATACTATAATGATATTAATTATAAGATAAAAAATATGAAAGAATTGTTTAAAAAAATAATTAAAGAGAAAAAAAGGGATGAACTTATTAAGCTAAATGCAGTAGAAATAGTAAATCAAGTTTTTTCTGATCTTCAGGAAAGAGAAAGGGATGTTTTATCTCGTCGTTTTGCTCTTGGTTGGGATGATTCTCAGACCTTAGAAGAAATTGGAAAGTTGCATAATTTAACCAGGGAAAGAGTTAGACAAATCGAAAGAGCTAGTTTGGACAAGATTAAGAAAATGGAAAATTTAAATAATAAACTAGAATCTGTTAGAGAAGTGGTTGCAAAAATATTGGATGAGCATGGCGGGGTTATGGAGAGAGAGTTTTTATTGGATATTTTGTCGGTTTTAACTTTAGAGATGAGTGATGATGATTTGGAAGATAAGAAAAAAAATTACAGAAATTATTTTGATTTTATTTTATCTAATCTTTTAAATGATTACATTGAAAAAGTTGATAATCATGTTAATTTTGGCTCTTTTTATAAAATAAAAGACAAGGCTATAAATTATTTAGAAGAATTGGTTGATGAGCTAAAAGAAAAAATGTTTTCTTTAAAGAAAACTGTTAAATTTAATGAAGCAGTTGACTTAATTAAAAGCTTAAAATCTTTTGATTTGTATAAAGATAAGTTGATAAAAGGAGTTAGTGATTTAGATTTAACTGATATTTTCAAAAATAAGATTTTTCCAGAAAAAGGAGAAGAAATTAACGAAAATAAAACTTTATATTCTGTTCTTCAGGCAGTTAAAGACATTAATAGGAATAAATTTGGAAACTGGGGGCATGATAGTTGGTCAGAAATTAAGCCAAAGAGAATATCTGATAAAATTTATTTAATTTTAAAAGAAGAAAATCGCCCAATGCATTTTAATGATATCACCAAAAAAATAAATGAAATCGGTTTTGATCATAAAAAAGCTAATGTTGGGTCGGTTCACAATGAGTTAATTTTAGATGATCGATATATATTGTTTGATAGAGGAATTTACGGTCTTAAGGAATGGCAAAAATAATTTTAAAAGAATATTAAGGGCCCTTAGGGGTCCTTTTTTGTATCAAAAAAACTTTGATTTCATTTTAAATTATGCTATTATATAGACACATTTATTCCTTTAATTAATTATGGACATAGTAATTGATTTTACTCCTATTCAAGATTTTTTTAGCCTACCTCCAAACGAAATGTTGATCGTCTTTTTTTTGCGTTTTGGTTGGCTTATTTTTGCTATCATGTTTTTGGCTGCTGTTAGGGTTTTTTGGCTTAGTCATATTAGAGGAAAATGGTTTTCCGGGGTTAAATTTATTTTTTTAGCTATAGATATTCCTAGGGGAAATGTTCAATCACCTCGGGCGGTTGAAAATATGTTTAGTTATCTGGCTGGAGCTCATGGTACTCAAAATTTTTTTGAAAAATGGTTTTTAGGAGAATTTCAATTGTCTTTTAGTTTGGAAATAATTAGTTCGGAAGGTTATACACAATTTTTAATAAGAACGCCTAGTCAATTTAGAAACTTGGTTGAATCAGCTGTTTATTCTCAATATCCTGATGCTGAAATAGTGGAGGTTGATGATTATTGTGAGGGTTTTCCTAGAAAATTTCCTGATGAAGAGTATGATGTTTGGGGAACTGAATTTGTTCTTGGTAATCACTACATGTATCCTATTAAGACTTATAAAGAATTTGAACACTTACTAGGTCCAAGCGAGATAACCTTTAAAGATCCAATGGCTGAGCTTATGGAGCTTTGTAGTAGTCTTAGAAGAGGTGAACATCTTTGGTATCAGATAATTTTGATACCAACTGGCTTTGATTGGATAGATGATGGTGTTGGTGAAATCAATAAGATACTTGGAGAGGCTCCTAAGACTAGCTTTTTAAATAGAATTATTGATTCATTATTAAATTTAATTTCTGATTTGAGTGAGATGATTTTTTCTTTATGGGGTGATGTTGAAACCAAGGAAAAAGAATTTAAAAAATTATCAATGATGGAGCTTACTCCCAAACAGAAAAAAAAGATAGAAGCTATAGAATATAAATCATCTAAACTTGGTTTTTTGTGTAAAATTAGAGTGGTTTATATGGCTAAAAAAGAAGTTATGAACAAGGCTAAGGTGGCTAATGGTTTTGTCGGTTATTCTAAACAATTTTCTTCTCTAGATTTAAACAATCTTAAGCCGGATTTAAAAATGACAGGAACTAAAGTTTCCTATTTTAATAAAGGACCTAGGTTAATTAGAAAGAAAAACAATATAACCAATAATTATATAAATAGGGATGACTGGGCTGGCAGGGAGCCGTTTTTGCTGAATATTGAAGAATTAGCTACTTTGTGGCATTTTCCAATTGAAGCTACGGCTAATGCTCCGCTTATTCAAAAGACACCCGCTAAGAAGTATAAGCCGCCAGCAAATTTGGTGTCAGAGGATTCTTCTTCTAACTTGGGGATTATTAAAGAAGAATTGCTTTCAGGAGATTTTAGTAAAAAAAGAAAAAATGATGAACAGGCTCGAGTCAATGACAAAAAGAGTGAAGAAGAGATTGAACGGGAAAAAATAAAAGAAGAATTGAGAAAAGACTTAATTGAAAATCAACCCAAAGGATCTCCTCCACCTAATTTACCATTTGGATAAATGAAAGATAAAATAAAAAAAATAGGAATAGATGCTAGATTTTACGGCCCTTTTGCTAAGGGCCTTGGTCGTTATACCCAAGAAATAGTAGATAATATTTTAAAAATGGATACTAGAAATAGTTATGTTATTTTTTTAGGTAAGCATAATTTTGATGAACTGGTTGTTGATAAAGAAAATAAAAGGGTAAAAAAAGTTTTAGTTGATATTAAGTGGTATTCCTGGAAAGAGCAGTTATTTTTCCCTTTTTTTATTATGAGAGAAAAACTTGATTTAATTCATTTTACTCATTTTAATGTTCCTATTTTTTGTCCAGTAAAATTTATTGTTACTATTCATGATTTAATTTTAACTAAATTTAAAACAGTCAGAGCTACAACCAAACATCCTTTTATTTATAATTTAAAAGATTTTTTTTATCGCTTAGTTATTAAAAGCGCTTTAAAAAAATCAAAAAAAATATTAACCGTTTCTAACTTTACTAAAAGCGATATTATTCAGCAATTTAAAATAAATCCAGAAAAAATACAGGTTATTTATGAGGGTGTTTCTAATTTGTCGAAGGGAAGAGACTCTTTGTTTGTTGCTAAGTTAAACAAGGAAGAGGTTTTGAGTGATTATAAAATATCACTTCCTTATTTTTTATATGTTGGTAATGCTTATCCTCATAAAAATTTAGAATTTTTAATTGAATCTTTTTTAAAGTGGAATTCAAAAAATAATAAATTTAGATTGGTTATGGTTGGTAAGGAAGATTTCTTTTATAAGAGAGTGAGAGAACATGCTCTTAATTTAGTTAATAAAAATTCTTATGAAAATTCAATTATTTTTACTGGCTATGTTCCAGATGATAAATTGGAGATAATTTATCAGAGAGCTATGGTCTATATATTTCCTTCTTTGTATGAAGGTTTTGGTTTGCCACCATTAGAGGCTTTATTTAATTCTTGCCCAGTTTTAAGCTCTAAAGAGGCTAGCATGCCTGAAATAATTCAAAATGGAGCTTTGTATTTTGATCCTTATGATTATGAAGATTTTTATAATAAATTAAATTTATTAGTTGATAATGAAAAATTACGTCAAAATATTGTTGAACAAGGAAAGAAAGTTTTGAAGAATTATAATTGGTGGGAATGTGCCTATCAGACTAGAGAGGCTTATTTTCAAGTTTTATAAAATTTTATGAGCCAGATAAAAAAACATAAAATAGAAATATTTAATAATGAACATTCTTCTGATTTTGTAGTTGATTTAAGAAGAGGTAAAAAAGAAATTATTAACACTTCTTTATTTTCTAAAGAGAAAGCAGTTAAAACATCAGATAAGAAGTTGAATAATAATGCTATTAATAAAGATTTAAGTAATAATCATTTCTTTAACAACACTTCTATTGATAATAATTTTATTAAAAAGAAGCGAAAAACAGTTTTAAATTATAAAAAAATATTTAATAGAAAAAAGTTTGAAAAAACTCTTTTTTATCCTTTTTGGAAGGTTATTTTTAATTTTGTCAAAAAGATATTTTATTTTTTTTATGATTGGACAGCCGATATTTATGTTTTTTTTAAAAAAATAAGATTATTTAGAAGGTTTTTTAAGTTTATATTTTATATTTTTTATCCTTTTTATTTTATTTTTATCTTAATATACAGACTTTTTTCTAAAATAAGATTTAAAAATAAATTTAGAATTAGTTTTCCAAAAATTAAAATCAAAAGAAATAATAAAAAAAATATAGCTTTTAAACTTGATCAACCAAAACAATTACTTCTTTTTAGTAGTCGACCTAAAAGTGTTTTTAAGTATTTATTGTCTTTTGTTGTTTTTTTATTGTTTATAGTTTTTGTTTTTAAATCAATTGATTATTATAATCTTTATAAGAAGAGTAATTTGCAAGATGACTTAATGTCTTTTTCTTTGGCTGGATTTCAAAGTTTTTCTTCAGCTTCTGAAGCTATTAGTCTTTTTGATTTTTATCAAGCTTATAATAAATTTGATGAAGCTGGTGATAGTTTTGAATCTTTAGATGAAGAATTGAGAAAAGTTGATGAATTATTACTTTTTTTTAGTTTTTTTTCTGATGATCAAAAAATAAAAGCCTTTTCTCAATCTAAAAACTTTTCTAAGGTGGGTATTTATTTATCTTCCTTGGGTAATAATTTAAGCCTATCATTTAATTCTTTATTTTTATTTTTTTCTGGAGAAAATTCTGAAAATAATTTTGATGATTTTTCAGGGCACATTAAAGATTCTTTATCAGACCTAAAAACAGCTAATAAATATTTATTTAAAATAAAAATTGAGGCTATTCCGCTTGATTATCAAGAAAGTTTTATTAAAACTAGGGAGCAATTGTTGTTACTGGAAGATAATTTAGAGATTTTTACTGATTATTTGCCAGCTATTAAAGATTTTTTGGGTATAAAACATGATAAACGTTATTTGTTGGTTTTTCAAAATAATTCAGAGATAAGAGCTAGTGGTGGTTTTGTTGGTAGTTATGCCTTGATTGATATTAAAAATGGCAAGATAATAAATATTGATATTCCAGCTGGTGGTTCTTACGATACAGAAGGTGGGATGAGAACATCAGTTGAGTCTCCCAAGCCATTACATTTGGTAAAAAGCAGGTGGTATTTTTGGGATGCTAATTGGTGGCCAGATTGGATTTTATCGGCTAGGAATTTAATGTGGTTTTTAGAAAAGAGTGGTGGGCCAAGTGTCGATGGTGTTATTAGCTTTACACCTGAAGTTCTTGGTGATTTGTTAGATATTTTTGGTTCGGTTGATTTGTCGGAGAAGTATGGTGTAATTATTGATTCTAATAATTTTCAAAACAATTTACAGGAAGTGGTAGAGGTTATTGGAAATCCGGTTTTATATCAAGATCAAAATTTAAAAACTAATATTTTAAATAAAGTTGATTATGGTGTGGAAAGTGCCAGCACTTCTCGTGAAGAGTTGTTGATTTTAAATTCAGATTTAGAAGAATTATCTCAAGAAAGTATAGTCCAAGATAATTTGTTTTTAGATAATTCAACTACTACCGAAAATTTATTAGCTCAAAATAGGCCAAAAGAAATAATAGGAGACGTTTTTAATGTTTTGCTAGAAAGAGTTATGACTGATATTGATAGCAATAAAGTTTTAAAAATGTTTTTGTCCTTAATTGATAATTTGGATAGAAAAAATATTCTTGTTTATTTTGAAAATAAAAAATTACAAGAGATGGTTGAATTTTATTCTTGGGCTGGTCGAATGAAAGAAGCTAAAAATGATTATTTAATGATCGTTGATTCTAATATCGCTGGCGCTAAAAGTGATAAATTTTTGAAAAAAAATTATTATTTAGAATCTCAAATACAGGAGGATGGCAGAATAATTAACAAGTTAAAAATAGAGCGAGATCGTCGTAGGGAGCAGTATGATCTTTTTTCCGGGGTAAGAAATGTCAATTGGTTGAGAGTTTATGTTCCTTTGGGTAGTAAATTAATTAGTGCTAGTGGCTTTTCTTATCCGGACGAGGAGTATTTTAAAAAAAGTGAAGAGTATCTAGAAAAAAATGTTCTTTTGGAAAATACCGAAAATAAAGCTGAAATAGATTTAAAAAGTGGTCTTAGAATCTACCAAGAGTCTGGCAAAACTGTTTTTGCTAATTGGACAATGACTGATATTAATCAATTGTCGGTTATTGAAATAGAGTATGAGTTGCCAGGCAATATTTTCTTACAAGAAAAGTCTTATTCTTTTTTAGATAAATTATTTCCTGATCAAGAATATTTTTTTAAGCATTCTTTGTTGTGGCAAAAACAACCTGGAAGCGATAATTCTAGTTTTTATTTTTCATTACAAAATAAATCTTATTTTTCACCGGCTTGGATTTCTGATAAAATAGAGGAAGAAGATGATGTTTTGAAAAGGTCTGGAAAGTTAGACTTTGATAAATATTTTGCTATTATTTTAAAATAATTTATATAAATATATGAAAGAGGGAAAAGTAGAGTTTAAAAAACATAAAATATCAGGTAATGATAATGTTTTAAAGATTGAAAAGGAGATAAAAAAAGAAAAAAGAAGCGAAGAAGTGGACAGTGATTTGTTGGAAATTTATGCTGATGATGATGGTCAGATAAGTGATTTGAGTAAAATTAAAGTTAAAAAAAGAAGGTCTTTTATTGTTTCTTTGTTTTTTTCTTTGTTGTTGATTGCAGCCTTTTCTTTCTTGGCCTATGGTGCTTATAATTATTTAAACAACCAAAAGGGATCATCTTTTGTGTTAGATGTTAAAATAAGCGCTCCCTCAAAGATAGTTTTAGGAGAAGCGTTTTTTTATGAGATTGAATATAAGAATAATAGTAATCACAAGCTAGAAGATATTAATTTGAATTTTAATTATCCAGATAACTTTATTTATTTAGAATCATATCCGGATTCTAATTTTAACAATAATTCTTGGACAATTGATAATTTATTACCTGGGGCTAGTGGAAAAATAAAAATTAATGGTTTGATTATTAATAAGGAGGGTTTAAACAATCTTTTATCTGTTGATGCTGGTTATCAAATTTCTGGTTTTTCTTCTTATTTTAAAAAAGAATTTTTTTATTCAGTTTCAGTTAGCTCTATTCCTTTTTCTGTTAATTTAGATTTTTTTTCTACAGCTTTGGTCGGTGAGGAGTATGTTTTAAAGTTTTCATTGAAAGATTTTAAACCTTTAATTAATTCTGATATGTTCTTATCAATTTCATCTTCTGATAATATTGAATTTTATTTACCAGAAGAAGAATTTGGAGGTGATTCTGATAAAATATTACAAGTAGAACAGTCAGATAAAAACATTTTTAAAATTTCTTTTGAAGACAGGGAGGATAATTCTCTAATTGATTTTAATAATTTATCAGCTGATTCTTACGATTTTTATTTAAAATATAAAGTATTGGACAGGATAGACGATTTTGAGAAAATAATTTGGCAATTAAAGTATGCTAATGAGTCTAACCCTGATTTGGTTTTTTTAGATAAAGAATTTTCTTTATCTGTTATAAAAAGTGATCTTCATTTAAATTTAACCATTAATGAAAATTCATCTGATCAATCTATTAATTTCGGCCAAACATTAGATTATGTTATAAACTATGCCAATAAAGGTGATAAAAAGATGAAGGATTTAATAATAATGGCTGTGTTAGAAAGTGATTTTTTGGATTGGGAAAGTTTTAGTGATGTAAAAAATGGAAGAGTAAACAGGGGAACTATTAGTTGGACCTCCCAAGAGATATCTGAGTTGAAAGAACTTGACCCAGGGCAGGAAGGCTCTATTAATTTTTCAATTAATGTTTCTCCTTTTGTGGATGTTTCTTATGGCCAGGAGTTAAAATTAGAAAGCTATGCTCAGTTTACAATTGGAAATGTTGAAGAGTTGGG
Source organism: uncultured Gammaproteobacteria bacterium (assembly GCA_964572055.1). Classification (GTDB taxonomy): domain Bacteria; phylum Patescibacteriota; class Patescibacteriia; order Patescibacteriales; family UBA12465. The sequence goes on along the minus strand of CAZNDY010000018.1, from coordinate 6,218 downwards.
AGAAGATAAGTTTCGAGTTTCTGATAACAAGAGTAATGTTATATTAAGTTTAATTAACAGTAATTTTTCTGCTCAAGAAGAGTTGAGATATTTTGATGATAATAATATTCCTGTTGGTTCTGGGCCACTACCTCCTAAAGTTGGAGAAAAGTCTACTTTTAGAGCTTATTGGACTATTAAAAACTCTTTACATGAATTAAAGGATTTGCAAGCCGAGCTGTATTTACCCGAGTATGTTATTTGGGAGAACAAGTATGATGTTAGTGCTGGTGAAATTTATTATGATTTATCTGAAAATAAGGTTTCTTGGAGCTTGGGTCGTTTACCTTTAGGAATTGATGAAATAAAAATTAGCTTTGATATTTCTATAGCTCCTAGTGATTTTGAATATAATAAAATTATCATTTTATCGCCTGGTAGTAGTTTTAAAGCTTTTGATATTGAAACTAATTCTTGGATTGATCAAAAGACAGGCATAAAAACAACTAAACTAGAAGATGATCCAATTGCTGGTCTTAGTAGTGATGGACGAATAAAATAAAACAAAATGAAAAGAATACAAACAAAGCATGGAAATTTAAATTTACCTTTTTTTATGCCTGATGCCACTAGGGCTTTTCTTAAGACTTGTAGTAGCAATGATATATCTGCTTCTGGTATTGAGGCCATGGTCGTTAATACTTTTCATTTATATCTTCAACCAGGTCTTAAAATTATAAAAAAAGCTGGCGGTGTTCATAATTTTATGAATTGGCAAAAGCCATTGGTCTCTGATAGTGGTGGTTTCCAGATTTTTTCCCTTATACATAAAAATGAAAAAATGGGTAAAATTGACGATACCGGAGCTTCTTTTAAATCTCCACTTGATGGTTCTTCTCATTATATTAGTCCAGAAAAATCAATTCAAATTCAATTTGAATTAGGGACTGATTTTATGGTTTGTTTAGATGATTGTCCGCCCTATGCCTTTATTGAGAAGAATATAAAGTTATCAGTTGAGAGAACCTTGCAATGGGCTAGAAGATGTCGCATGGAGTATATAAAACAGATTAAGAAGAGAGGTTTAGATGAAAAAAGTAGACCAAAATTAATAGCTGTTATTCAAGGGGGTTTAGATTTTAAACTTAGAGAAAAATGTGCAAATGGCTTGCTTCAGATATCTCAAGAAAAGTTTTTAGGAGAAAATATTCCTTTTGCTGGCTATGGTTTTGGTGGTAGGCCAGTTGATGAGCAGGGAAATTTTTTATATGAGATATTAGACTATACTGCTAAACTTATTCCTGATGATAAATTAAAATTTGCTCTAGGAATTGGTTCGCCCTTGGATATTGTTCGTTGTTATAAAATGGGTTGGAACATGTTTGATTGTGTTATTCCAACCAGAGAGGGTCGTCATGGGAAGCTTTATCAGTTTATTAAAAATAAAGATATAAAAAATAAAAATTTTTATAGAGAAATTGGAGTTAAAAATAGTAAAAATTCTTTAAATTTTAGTAAAATAAATGAAACTTCAAAAATAAGCGATTTAAGAGAGTATTCTTTTGCTTATTTACATCATTTATTTAGATTAAATGAGTCTTTTGGTCATAGACTAGCTAGTTTGAATAATTTAGAATTTTATTCAAGTTTAATTAATGTTTTAAGGAGTAAATAATTAAGATTATTTTTTATAAATCTTATATCTTTTTAAAAGGCGGCTTTGCCGACTTTTTTGTTTGATTTAAGCAGTTTTTGTGCTATAATTATTTCATGAAAATAAAAAAAGAGCTAGAAATTGAAAAGACTTATTTGATTAAATATATTCCTGAAGATTTATTTAAATGTAAGTCTAGAGATATAGAAGACTTATACATACCTAAGAAAACAAAGCATTCTAGACTTAGAGTAAGAAAGAGTGGTGATTGTTTTGTTATTACTAAGAAACTACCAATAAAAGATAAAAATTCATCATTTCATTCTGAATTTAATTTAGAAATCACAAAACAAGAGTTTAATGCTTTGCGTAGTTCAAAATGTAATATTGTTAAAAAAACCAGATTTTACTATCCTTTTCAAAAAATGATAGCTGAGATAGATGTTTTTAGGGGGAAACATAAGGGTTTGGTTTTGGTTGATTTTGAATTTAAAAATAAAGGTGAATTGGCAAATTTTAAGATTCCAGATTTTTGTTTGGCAGATGTTACTGAAGAAGAATTTACGGCTGGTGGAGTCTTGTGTAAAAATTCTTTTTCTAAATTGTTGCCATATTTAAAAAAATTTAATTATAAGAAGGTATAAAATATTTTTTATGAAAAAAATTTTACTATACAATACTTTAAGTCGCAAAAAAGAAGAGTTTAAACCATTAAAAGCTGGTCATCTTTCTTTTTATTATTGTGGTCCTACTGTCTATTGGACTCAGCATATTGGTAATCTTAGGGGGTCTGTTTGCGCTGATTTAATACATAGAACTTTTAAGTATTTAAATTATGATGTTTCCATGACTAGAAATTATACGGATGTTGGTCATTTAACTTCTGATGAAGATAGTGGTGAAGACAAAATGGAAAAAACAGCCAAGAAAGAGAATCTTGACCCTAATCAAATTGCTGAAAAATACATTAAAATATATGAAGAAGATACTAGGAAAATAAATATTTTAGAGCCAAAATATAAGCCTAAAGCTACTGAAAATATTGAACAAATGATTGATTTAATTCAAATTTTGATGGCCAAGGGTTATGCTTATGCTACTGATTTAGCTATTTATTTTGATATTTCTAAATTTGAAAATTACACTTCCTTGTCTCGCCAGAAATTAGAAAAAAACAAGAGTGGTGCTGGTAGTGGTGATTTCTATGATATTAATAAAAGAAATTCAGCTGATTTTTCTTTATGGTTTTTTAGGGCTGGTGAACATAAAAATGCTTTACAATATTGGCCATCTCCATTTTTTTCTCCTTTAGTTGATAATGGTCAAGGGTTTCCTGGTTGGCATCTAGAGTGTTCGGCTATGATTAAGAGATATCTGGGTAATACAATAGATATTCATATGGGTGGCATTGAGCATGTTAGTGTTCATCATACCAATGAAATAGCTCAAAGTGAGGCTGCCAATGGAGTGAAGCTAGCTACTTATTGGTTGCACAATGAACATCTCTTGGTTAATAATGGTAAAATGTCCAAATCTCAAGGAACTAGCTATAGTTTAAATGAAATAGAAGAAAAAGGTTTTAAGCCTTTGGCTTTAAGATATTTTTTCCTGCAGTCTCATTATCGTTCTAAGCAAAATTTTACATTTGAGGCCTTGAAAGGTGCTCAAAAAGGATTAAGTAATATAGAGTCTAAAATTTTAAAATTAGGAGATGTGGTGGGTGAAGTTAATAATGATTTTAAAGAAAAATTTTTAGATTATTTATTGGACGATTTTAATTTGCCAAAATCTTTGGCTATTATACCTGAAGTTTTAAAATCAGATATAAGTAATCAAGATAAGTTAGCAACCATTTTAGATTTTGATCAAGTTTGGGGATTAAACTTAGAAGCAATTTTTAAAAAGCAAGAGAAGGAAATTATAGATGAAACAATTAGAGAAATTATCAAAAAAAGGGATGAGGCTAGAAGAAATAAAGATTTTATAAAGTCAGATGAGTTAAGAGATGAGCTTGAAAGTCTTGGCTACAAAGTAGAAGATTCTATTAATGGAACAAGTGTTTCTAAATTATGATTAATTTTTGGGAAAAAATACAAAAGAAAAAAAGAGGAAAGCCTATTTTAGCTTTAGCTCCGTTGGCCGGTTTTACTGACTCTGCTTTTAGATCTGTTTGTAGAGATTTTGGAGTTGATATTGTTTACAGTGAAATGGCTTCGGTTTCAGCTATTCATTATAAATCAGAAAAGACTTTAGAATTATTAAAGTTTTCTCAAAAAGAAAGACCATATATTGTTCAACTTTTTGGATCTGATAAAAACCATTTTGTTGAGGCTGTTAAAGTGATTGAAAAAAAAATTAAACCAGATGGTTTTGATATTAACTTTGGTTGTCCGGTCAAAAAAGTTTTAAAACAAGGAGCTGGAGCAAAATTAATGTCTAATTTAAAGTTGTCTCGAGAAATAATTGAAGCAGTTTTGTCTGTCACCAATAAACCTTTGTCGATTAAAGTTAGAACTCAATCTTTTTCTGTTGGTTTAATTGATTTTTTAAAAAATATAGAAGATTTGCCAATTTCGGCCTTAATGATTCACGGAAGAACTCTTAAGCAATTATTTTCCGGACCAATAGATTTAAAAATTATCAAAGAAAGTAAAAAATATTTTAATGGTGTTGTTTTAGCTAATGGTGGTATAAACAATTATTTAGATATTGAAAAAATTATTCAAAAAACTGGAGTTGATGGAGTTGGTATTGGTCGTGGAGCGTTAGGTTCTCCCTGGATTTTTTCTGATAAATTTAAAAATTTATCTAAAAACGATAAGAGAAGATTAGCCCAAAAAACAGCTTTAGAACATTTAAGCTTGCATTTTAAAAACAAGGGGGAGTTAGGTTTGGGGGAGTTTAAAGGTCATTTGGCTTGGTATTTTAAAGATTTTGCTGGTGCTTCCAAGCTGAGAACTGAAATGATGAAAGCTAAAAATTTTTCAGAAATAAAAAAAATATTAATTCTTGATAAATAAATATAAAATATAAAAATTATATTCAACACTATTATTTTGATTATAAAAAGTTTAAATAATATTGTTATAAAATAAATGTTTAAAATATTAAAAAAATTTTCCTTGTTTTTGTTCTTGTTGTTTATTTCAATTTTTTTCTTTTCTGAAGTTGAAGCTTCTAGTTTAGCTTCTCGTTTGTCAGGTAGGATTTTGCTTCAAGTAGAGAGCAAGGGTGAAGCTTATTATGTTAATTCAGGAGATTTAAAAAAATATTATCTAGGAAGACCTGATGATGCCTTTGTTATTATGCGCTCTTTTGGTTTGGGAGCGACTAATATTGATATTAATAATTTTCTAAAGAATGGAGCTAGGGCTAATTTGTCTGGCAAAATACTTCTTCAGGTTCAAGATAAAGGGCAGGCTTATTATGTAAATCCCTTAAATTTGCGTCTTTATTATTTGGGTCGACCAGCGGATGCTTTTGCGGTAATGAGACAATTAGGCCTGGGAATTAAAAATTCCGATTTGAATCAAATTGTATCAGGTTTTTTAGGGGCAAATAATAGTGGTAATTCCGGGACAACAATTAACCCCGGGGAGAAATTGGTTTTATTTAGTTGGAAATATAAAAATAAGCAATATTCCTTGGAACAAGTTTTTTCTGATAGTCTTTATAATTCTTATAAAAACTCTGATAAAAATTATTATTATCCAGCCAACAATCCTCCAGAAAATTTGAGAGAGGAGTATTATAATATATTTTTAACTCAAAAGAGCGGTGATGACTCTATTGATAAATTAATAACTGATTTAAAGAAAATTGCTAATCAAGAGGGGTTTAACGATGATCAGTTCGTGGAGTTTGTTATGGCTTTAATTCAATATTTACCCTATGATTTTTCCAAAAAACCAACTGATCCACAAAATTTTCCTTATGAAACTTTGTATACCGGAACTGGTATTTGTTCAGATACAACTTTTTTATCTGTTTTAATATTGAGAAAACTAGGATATGGAGCGGCTGTTTTTGATTATCCCGAGGTCAAGCACTCAGCAGCGGCTGTCGCCTGTTCTCAGAACTCTTCTTATAATTCTGGCTATTGTTTTATAGAAACTACTAATTATTTTCCAGTAGGAGTATTTCCGTCAAGCATTGGAACTGGACAAGCAGAAGGTTCTGGAACTAATTGGAGTACTCTTTTTAGTGGTACTAGTCTGGGGGATGTCGAGATTTTACAAAAGAGCAATGGTAAATATTATGGTGGCATGACTAATACTATTAATACCGTAAATTCAATAGTAAAAATGCAACAAAATTTAATTGAAAAGGGAAATGAGCTTAAAAGTTTGCAAGATCAATTAAATCAAGTAAAGTCTCAATTAGATCAAATATCAGTTCAAGCTGAAACCTATAAACAAGCTAGTGATTGGACTAATTATAATTTAAAAGTTGAAGAATATAATATTAAGGTTAATGAGTATAACGCAATTTTAAACAATTATCGTTTGAAATTAGATGTTTATAATTTTGATGTAGTTTTGTTTAATCAGACAGTTAAGGATTTTTATCAGAATTAAAGGACAAT
>CAZNDY010000017.1:0-14780 GCA_964572055.1 uncultured Gammaproteobacteria bacterium | reverse complement strand
AAGTATTGACTTGATATAAATTATTGTTTATTATAAGCTAGTTGATAATAATTATAATTATTATCAACATAATGGGCCTTTAGCTCAGTTGGCTAGAGCACCTGCTTTGCAAGCAGGGGGTCAAGGGTTCGAGTCCCTTAAGGTCCACAAACAAAACCGCATTAGCGGTTTTTTTTGTGGGGTTTAAGCAAGTCAAGTTTTTGGCTTGCGTAGGAGCAAGAAAGCCGGAGACATGTGCACGAAATGCACGGGCGAGACCAGGCCAGGGTGCTTAATACCCCCATCTATTACCGTCTCAATCTCTTAATCACCTAATATCTTCAAATAAAAATAAATCTCAAAGCCTAAATACTTGACAATTTTATTTAAATATGATATAATGTAATTGTGTTTAATTTGGTTCTTTAAAAAATTTATTGGTTAATATCTATGAACTTTTGATAGAGAGTTTGTAGACGTTAACCAATAAAAATTACACATTATGAAAAATTTTGAGATCTTCTTTGAGAAATTCTTTGCAGCTCAAATAGCGAAGATAATTGAAAAAAAATTTCCAGAAAGTATTATAGAAACTCTTTTGGAGAAAAAAGGATTATTGAAAGATAAGGTAGGGTCGTTGAATATAAACCTTGAAAATTCAACCCCCTTTGTTCCGGTTATTCCAATCAATATAATGGAAAGCATAAAACAGGTTGCTCATCTTGTTTATTATAGCCAGAGCAATAAAGCTATCTCAGAAATTTACGGTTGTCATTTAAACGGATTTTTCTATAACGAAGGAAAGGCTTACGATTACAGCTCAGTTTCAGAAACAGGCTTTCTAATAAATGTTACAGCCCTGCCAATTTCTTCTTTTAAAATTAATCCTGATTGTAGCCAAAATCAAATAGGAGTGACTATAAGAGAAGAAATAAAAAAAATTGGCTATATTCCAGCTAACCACACAGAGGCCTTCATTATTGCCTGTTTAACAGATTTATTGCCACACGGAGAAGCATTCTGCGCCATAAATTTTTCTTGGGACGGATTTGAGTTCGCTAAAGTTTTTCACGGAAGAGATTTAAAATATGGCCTAAGCTGGACAGCTCCTTCCTTTAACAAGGGAGGATGCGATGAAAAAAAATACAATTTATTAATACCAGCTTATAAGGAATTTATATAACCAAAAACTCCGATCCTTGCCCCCTGTTTTCAAAAAACAGGGGCTTTTTTTAAAAAAATCTTTATTCATAAATTAAAAAGACTGGACTAATAAACCTTCATAACATATCACTACTTAATTAACAAGCAATCTTGTTAATTTGCCTTACTGCCCATAGTAAAATGGTACCAATATGGTGCCAGAAAATAGATTAAGATTGAGAAGGTACTTAAGTTTTAGATAAAAGACCAAAATAGACATTTTACCCATATTGATCAATCTATCTAAAATGAATGAATTAAGATTCGAACTCCTTAGTGTCTACTAAAAAAACAACCTCAAATGCTTGAGGTTATTTTTTTAGACTTATTATTAAAATCTGCTATACTTTTAATAACAATATAAATTAAGCATAAAAATATGACCATAAAAATATTAGCCATATTTTTTTTAATAATCCTTTTTTTCTTGCTAAGCAAATCAGCTGACTTAATAGTTTTAAACTTAAGAAAAACTGGAGAAAAGTTAAAAATAAAAATATTTATTTTAGGAATAATACTGGGAATAATGACCAGCGCCCCAGAAATGGCCATCGGAATAAATTCAGCCTTAGCAGGTGTTTCCGATATGTCTTTTGGAAATTTAATGGGAGGTATAATTGTTATGTTTGGGCTTATCCTGGGCTTTAGTTCAATCTTAAACAGAAAAATAAAAACAGAAAAAAAATCATGGACCTTTTTAATAACTCTAACAACTCTTTTTATCCCTCTAATACTAGCTTTTAAAGGAAGGCTAGATGAAATAGATGGCATAATAATGATATTATCTTATATTGCCATGATTTATATTTTGTACAACAAGAACAAAAAACTAGACATCCCAAAAATTGAAATAGTTAACATCAAAGAAATAACTAAACATATTTTTTTTATATTAATAGGCATAATTCTTTTGATATTAATTTCTGATTTAATAGTTAAAACAACAATTTTTATTCTAGAGGGCTACAACATATCACCTTTTATAATTGGTCTTATTTTTTACTCCTTAGGAACTAATTTACCAGAACTTATAATAGCTATTCGCTCTTTTAAAAGAAATGTTGAAGAGCTTTCTTTCAGCAACTTAATAGGATCATCCCTGGGAAATATTTTAATGTTAGGAGTTTTAAGTTTTATAAAGCCAATAAATATTGAAATTGATATAGCTTATTTTTTCTTAATGTTGTTTATGATTTCTTTATTCATTCTAATTTACATATTCTATCGTACCGACCGACTCCTCAGCAGAAAAGAAGGATATGTTCTAGTTTTAATGTATCTAGTGTTTATCGGCGGGCAATTGCTCATACAATTTTCATTTTAATTTTTATTTTGGGTAATAAAAAAAATAACCGGAAAAACCGGTTATTTTTTTACTTGAAAATATTTTCTACTTTAATCTTTTACCTGGATTCTCACAAGTTTTTTCTAAACATTCATCAATTTTAGCTGTCATTTCAGACCCTAAAGAATCAGCATAGCCAACCCAATATTTATCACCAATAAAAGTCATTGGAACTCCTTGAACAGTAGTATCATAAGCGGTTGCCAATGATTCTAATAAATCTCTGTTCTCAGTATTAGCCCAAGTTTCATAAGTTTTAATTTCAATATCAGGATATTTATCTAGCCAATTTTTCATAGCTGTTTTTTGATTAGCACAATGAGGACAACCATCACCCCAGAAAAAATAAATAACAACTTTTTTCTCTGAATTAAAATCAGCTCCCTCATTAAATCTCTCATCAAAAGCTTCAGTTGATGATTCAGAACTAACCGCTTCTGTTTGATCAGCTTCGCTATTTCCTTCTAACTCAGCCATGTCAAAAGCTTGAGGAAAAAACTTTTTACCGTCATCACTGATATAAGAGTCAATAATTTCTCCGCCACCAATATCAACTTTTAATTTATATAAACCCTTTTCCTCAGCCTCTTCAATGCTTACAATAGAAATTGGAGCACTAGGATCAGCAAAATTTTCATTTATAAAATTTTCGGCCTTAACTTTTGCCTCATCTAAAGTTAAAATGTCTCTTTTTTCTCCCGGATTAAAAACAATAACACCAACGACAACCAAAATAATGGCAGCCACTGAAGCAATTAAAGCTCTATTTTTCTTAAAAAAAGCACCGCAATTGCAAGAACCACCACAACAAGAATCTTTTTTGTGTTCGTGTTTTTTCTCATGTTCAATGTGAGAATCTTTTTTCTCAACTTTTTCTTCTTTCTTATGTTCTTTATCCATAATTTAAGAAATTAATTATAAATATTTAATAAATAAGTAAAAAAATAATAGCAAAAAAAATGAAAACAAGCAAGTTAATTATCGGCCTTGCCATGAATCTTTTTATTTTTCTTAACAGAGACTCTTATTGGTGTTCCAAAAAAATCAAAATTTTCACGTAATCTATTTTCTAAAAACCTTAAATATGAGTCATGTAAATCTTCTTGAGAGCCAATTCTAACTTCAAACTTAGGAGGATTAACCCAGGTTTGTTTAAAGCTAAAAATACGAGGATGTTTGACTCCTCTCCCTCTGGTAGGTTTATGCTTTTTAATCATCTTATTTAAAAACCCAGATAAAACAGTATCGCTTATTTTGGTCTTGCGAGAATTGTCTATTTTTAAAACTAAATCAAAAATTTTATTAGTTTTCTCCCCCTTTAAAGCTGAGACAAAAAGAATTGGCGACCAAATTATAAAAGGAAAATGGCCGTTTATTTTTTTAGTCCAATACTTAGTATTACGATCCTCAATTAGGTCCCATTTATTAGCTATAATTATAAAACTTTTCCCTTCATTAACAATCTGCTCAACTATTTTTGAGTCTTGCTTGGTTATTTCATTATTAATATCAACGACCAATAAAACAATATCAGCCTCTCTCAAACTTTTTAAAGATTTAATAATTCCATATTTTTCCAACCCACTTGATTTTGAACCTTTTTTGCTTATTCCGGCTGTATCTATTATATTTAAAATTTTATTTTGATATATAATTTCTGTATTTTGAGGCTCTCTGGTTGTGTGCGGAACCTCACTAACAATAACTCTTTCATAGCCTAAAAGTGAATTTAAAAGAGAAGATTTACCAACATTAGGTTTACCAATAATACATAAATTAATTTTTTCTAATTCTTCTTTTTCTTCTTTTCTTTGAACAATTTGGTTCTTTGTGTCTTTTTTTAAATTATTAACAACTACATCCAATAAATCTCCAGTACCGGATCCAGTTAAAGCCGAAATAGCTAAAGGGTCTCCCAAAGATAATCTACTAAATTCAGACACATCCCCTCTCTGTTTAAAATTATCAACCTTATTACTAACCAATAATGTTTTCTTTTGATAATCTCTTTTTTTCAAAAAATTAACAATGTTTTTATCTTCGGCTAAAATTCCAGATTTATTATCAACTACAAAAAGAAGTAAATCAGCTTTTTTAATCAAATCATAAACTTGTTTTTGAACTTTTTGCTCTATTCTTTGCACGCCACCCTCATCTATCTCCATTTTCCTTTTCAAGTGAGAAGAACTAATAACACCAGCTGTATCCAAAATTTGAAAATCAAAACCACGCCAACTAACTTGGTTAACATTAAAATCACGAGTGGTGTTTTCAATTGGAGAAACTAAAGCTTGATTTTTTTCAACCAAACGATTAAACAAGGTTGACTTACCAACATTAGTTCGACCAATTATAGCTACTAAAGGAATCTCTTTATTAATCATAAACAAAAAATTAAAAACCAATTTTAGCAGCGTTTTCTCCTAAAATAATTAAAAAATCTGGAACCTCTTCTCCCTCTTCCTTAACTTCATTTTTAATATCTTCGGCCAACCATAATGGTAAATCAAAATAAACATCTGCTTGAAGCAATTCTTTTAAATATTTTAAAGCTTCATTTTTAGCACCATAAGTTAAATCATAAATAACCGTTTTAACAAAATCTCGACGACTGCAATTACTTATTTTTAAAATTTCAAAATTTTTTTTCTCCAAATCTATAGCTGTTTGACTAGCTAAACCATTAACCCATGTTCCGTTTTTCATCTCTATTTTCGCCGTTTGACTACTCTCAGAATTTATAGCTTTAATTTGTTCTTCTTTTGGAAAAAATCCATCAATCAAATATCTAATCTCAGTAAAATCGCCACTTCTAGGAGATAAAATATAAGCACCAATATCGTTTCTGCCAGCCACTAATAAACCGCTAGGACCATCGTCTAAAACATAATTACTAATATTATCACTATTTATATCTTTAAACATTTGCCACAACTTTATTCCTTCCCAAATTTTAAGATTAAAACTAAGGCTATCATTAAATTCATTTATCAAACCAGAGATAACGCTCGGCTTAAAAAGATTTTCTTTTTTTAAAAGTTCATCTTTAACTGCCTGAATTATTTTTTGCTGCCTTTTAGCTCTAGCAAAATCAGAGCCCTCTATTCCACTAGCATATCTAGAGCGAGCATACTTTAAAGCTAAACTTCCGTCCATTTTTTGAAAACCCTTCTCGATATATAAATGCTCAAAACGAGCATAATAATCTTCATTATTCTCTTGACCAGCTATTGGATAACGAAAATCTTCTAAAGTGTTTTCCACGTCTACCTCAACACCACCAACCACATCAACTATATTAACAAATCCCTCAAAATCAACCCTTACATAATAGTGAATAGGGATATTTAAAATATCACTTAAAGCTTGAGAAATTGCTTCGCCGCCACTCCCTTCTTTTCTTCTTTCAGCAAAGGCATTAATTGAGTTTATTTTTTGCCAACCCATACCTTCAACAGCAATATTTAAGTCACGGGGTATTGAAAGAAGGGCAACTTGTTTAGTCGACGGCTTTAAACTAGCTAAAATAATAGTATCTGTTAAATAACCACCTTCATGTTTTTTCCCTCCCATACCCAATAAAAGAATGTTGATTCTATCTTCTTCCTCTCCTCTTAATTTGTTTTCTGAGCTCTCGACTAAACCAGCGATTCTGCCAATAAAAGGTATTTTACCAATCCAAGACTCGGAACTATCGCCAGAAATCAGAACAGTGGCGGTAAACATTAATAAAAAAGCAAAAATAAAGGCAGCTATTTTAAGTCCTAATCTTTTTCTTTTTGGCTTTAATTTTTGACTATCTTCAAAAGTATAATCACCCTCTTCGATTAATTCATCTTTAATTTTTTCTTTAAAATCTAAATCTAACATAATAAATTAATAAAACAACAAAAAATCCAATCTCTTGGCTTGATTTTATTATAATTTAAAAAAAATGATTTGGCAAATTAAAAAAACAACAAAAATTAAAAAAATAACTTATTTTTTATTATTGTTTTATTTTTTAAAAAATGCTATAATCTTAACAAGAAAACCTTGCTTTTTATCAAGTTTTGGAACACCAATTTTAGGCTTTTTCCTGTTTGAGGCCGCGGCCTTAAACATAAAAAGTTGAGGCAAATTTGTTTAAAAATTTAGAAAATGGTTTTTCTGTTTTTGTAATTTTCAAGCGACTCCGTGTAAACGGAGACTCTTAATCGAGTTTGCCAAAATCTTGATAAAGTAGAGCAGGGTTTTCTTGTATAAAATTAAAAATTAGAAATAATTGAAATAAAGCTGGTCGAAGCTGTTTCACTTCTCAAAACGTAATTATTAAGGCGAACAATTTCAGCCTTATTTTTTTTAGCTAAGTCTATTTCACTTTTTTCAAAACCCCCTTCTGGCCCAACTATAATACTAATTTTTTTAGAGTTTTCTTCATTTTTTTTAACAACATCAATAATATCATCTCCTGAACCATCACCCAACAAGGCCAGCCCCTGAACCTTAGACCAAATATTAGAAAAAACAATTGGTTCGGAAATCAAAGGTAAGTCTCGACGTCCACACTGTTCAACCGCTTCAACAACAATCTTATTCAAACGCTCTAAATTAATGTCTTTTTTCTCGCTTCTTCTAGAAACGACTGGAATAATTTTATTCACACCCAACTCAGTTGCTTTTTGAACAACCCACTCCATTTTATCTTTTTTAATTAAAGATTGAAAAAGGATTATTTCTCTTTTAGGTTTAAAGCTGTTTTCAATATTATTTTGCCAAATAAAAACAATTGCTTTCTTGGAAATTTCTTCAATTTTATATAACGACTCTATTTCTTGATTAAAAAAAGAAACCTGTTCGCCAATTTTCATCCTCAAGACATTTTTAATTTGATGAAAAATAGAACAATCCTTCATTTCTATTCTCTGGTCGTTAGAAAAGTCTTTTAAATAAAATCTATTTAATCTCATAAAAAAATTTTAATTTTATTCAACCGTAACCGATTTAGCTAAATTACGTGGTTGGTCAACATTACAGCCACGCATAACCGCTATATGATAAGCTAAAAGTTGAAGAGGAACGGTACTCAAAAGAGGACTAAGAACTTCCTCGGTAACTGGAATTTCAATTACATAATCCGCTAATTCTTTAATTTTAATATCACCTTCACTAACAATAGCTATAATCTTGCCTTTACGAGCCTTGATTTCGCAAATATTACTAATTATTTTTTCATAAATATTATCACGTGGAGCCACAACCACTACTGGCATATTTTCATCAATCAAAGCTATTGGGCCATGTTTCATTTCAGCGGCCGGATAACCTTCAGCATGAATATAAGAAATTTCTTTTAGTTTTAAAGCGCCTTCTAAGGCTACTGGAAAATTTATACCTCTTCCTAGGAATAAACAATTAGTAGAGTCTTTATATTTTTCAGCAATTTTATAAACTTGATCATTGGTTTTTAAAACTTTTTCAACTAGTTTGGGAATGTTTTCCAACTCACTTAAAAGCAAATTCATTTTATCTTTGCTAATTACCCCTCGAATTTGAGCTACGGCCAACGCCATTAAAACTAGAACGGAAATTTGAGAAGTAAAAGCCTTGGTTGAAGCTACTCCAATTTCTGGTCCAGCATGAGTATAAGCCCCAGCATGACTTAAGCGCGGAATTGAAGAACCAATAACATTGCACAAACCAAAGACAGTAGCCCCCTTTTCTTTAGCTAACTCCATGGCTGCTAAAGTATCAGCCGTTTCGCCACTCTGAGAAATAGCAATAACTAAATCATCAGGATAAATAATTGAATTACGATATCTAAACTCTGAAGCATATTCAACATCAACTGGCAGCTTAGCAATTTCTTCAAAAAGATAACGACCAACAAGCCCAGCATGCCAACTAGTTCCACAACCAATAATTATTAATCTTTTAATTGTTTTTAATTTTTCTTCATAATCTTCAATAGCCCTCATTTCAACTGAAACGTCTTTCAAATTTATACGGCCACGAATAGAATCAAAAATTGACTTGGGTTGTTCATTAATTTCTTTAATCATAAAATGGGGAAATCCGCCCTTTTCAATTTGATCCAAATTAAGTTCTAATTTTTCAATAAAAGGAGTTTTAGAAATATTGTGAATTGTCTTAATGCTAAGTTCATAATTTTCAATGATAGCCATCTCGTTGTCCTTTAAGTAAACGACATCTTTAGTATATTCAACTATTGGAGTTGCATCACTAGCCAAAAAGAACTCACCCTTATCCTCACCAACCCCAACGACCAAGGGGCTTCCTTTTCTAGCGGCTATTAAAGTATTTGGCTTATTTCTATCCAAAACAACAATAGCATAAGCGCCAATTACATTATTTAAAGCTAAGCGTACAGCTTCGGCTGTTTCTACTCTTTCGTTTTTTTTAATATCATCTATCAAGTGAACTAAAACTTCAGTGTCAGTTTCACTTTCAAATTTATAGCCACGAGAAATTAATTCTTCTTTTAAGGAGTTGTAATTTTCAATAATACCATTATGAATAATGGCTAAATCTTTAAATTGAGAATAGTGAGGGTGAGCATTAATATCATTTGGCTCGCCGTGTGTAGCCCAGCGAGTATGAGCAATACCAATCTTACCAGAAACATCTTTTTTTTCTTGAGAAATTTTATTTTCCAAATCACTAACTTTTCCCTTGGTTTTGTAAATATTTAAACCATTACTAATAATGGCCACACCAGCACTATCATAACCACGATATTCTAAACGCTTCAATCCTTTAATTAAAATTGGATAAGCATCTTTTGGTCCAATATAAGAAACAATTCCGCACATAAAATTATTTAAAAAATTAATTAAAATTTACGGCTATCATAGGCCCAATGCAAAACTGCCTGTCTCTGACGAGGACGACAATTTAAATCACCTCGACGACAATTATTGATGATAGCTACAACATGTCTCTTAATTGCTCTCCATCTTTTGATTTGCCTTTTATCTTCTTGTTCTAATCTTCTGCCCATATAATAACGACAATACCACTGAAACCAACCGCGCGGATCATCTTTATAAATCCAGCCTTTTTCTTGCCAAATTTTCAAAGATTGACTAGCTCTAACTTTAAAATAATTAAGTTTAGAGTCGTATTTTTCTGGAGATAATTTAGCTTTTTTAAACCAAGAAATTGGAAACTCTAGCTGACAATCAGTCATATATTTTCCACCAAAAACACCCAGCTCCAACATTTCTTGAGGCGTCAATTCTGGTTTAAATTCTGGGGGAAAATTTTTGCCAATCGGTTCAGTTAAATAATAACGATAATTTTTTTGCATTTTATCGTTAACGACAACTAGTTTTTTCATAGGTCGGAATGCCCGGAATCGAACCGGGGCTACATGCACCCCATGCACGCGTACTACCATTATACTACACTCCGTGAAATATATTTTTTAAATTATTTTGTCAATACAATTATCTCTCGCCAGACTTTTTGATCTTCTCGACCATAAACAAGACTCCCTCTTTTTACCAAATAATTAAGCTTAGAAACATTTGGATTTAATTTCCAAATTTTATTACCAGCCCTAAATTGAGGCCAAATCATTACAATTCTTCCTTTTTCTTTTAAAATTTTATAAAAAACATCTAAAGACCTAGAATATAAAAGATTTAACTCTCCTACCACTTGATCAAAGTCCTTAAATCCTCTCTGGGGCCCAAGATAAGGCTCGCAAACAATATAATCAATGTAGTTTTTATCTAAGTATCTATCTAAATCTAAAACATCTGACTGAAAAATATCAATATTTCTACCACAATCTGATATTGACTTTTTTTCATTAAAATCTATAATCCAATCAATATTTTTAAGACTATCAGACACTGCTTTTTCAGATAAATCAGAACCTATGATGTTCCGAAAATTCATAAGATAAGCCTCCATTAAAATTGTTCCTGAGCCACAAAAAGGGTCTAAAATTTTCTTTTCTTTGAAATTAGAGTCATCACCTCTAGCTAAGTTTATCATAATTTGAGCTAATTTTGGTGGAATCATTCCAGAATGATCATCCCTGTTTGGACGACCAAAATCTCTTTTAGACAAATCCTTAAATGGCTGAACAGTTAAGGTTTTTCCAATAAAAACCTTGTTTTTGTCTATAAAAAAACACAACTCCAAGCCATTACCAACTAATCCATTTTGCTCAACCACTACACTAGAAAGAATTTGCTCTTTGGAAGTTACTATTCGACTGGAGATATTAAAATTTTTTAAATCCTTTTTAACAGCTAAGGCTAATTTAAAAAAATCACCTGGTAATTTTTTACTACCATAAAAAGAAAAGCCGAAATTAAATTTACCACCAACATTTTTTTTCTGAGCTAATTTAATTATTTCTTTTTTAATAAATTCAGATAAAGCATGGCGATTGGCCAAGCTAAAATCAGTTAAATCTTCACCAATTTTTATTGTTCCGCCCAAAGAATTAATTAAGCTATTATAATCCAGCTCTTTTGAAAAATTAGAAAAGACAACCGAGCCAATTCTTTGCCAGTTATTATCAGGAAATAAAGCTGAAAGCTCAGCTAAAGATAACTCGGGGTTTGACCCAAGTACAAAAAAATATTTTTTCATTGATTTGTTTATTATTATAAAACAATTATAGCATTAAAAAGAAAAATAATGAAAACTTGATTTTTTTAAAACACTGTGCTATATTACAACCAAACTAAATAACCTTTCCCACGTCCTTTATTTTAAAGGTCAATTCTGCCAAATAGAGCAGAATTAAAGGTATTCTCTAGAAACCCGAATTCTTTAGAATACTTTGGGTTTTTTTATTTAAATTTAAAAAATAATAATAAAAATGTTAACTATTTTTTAACTTTAAAAGAAGTTAAATTTAATAACATTTTGCTAAGATTGACTATGTCAAAGACAAAACCATCTGGGCTAATTCACTATGAAATTTTGTTTATTGTACCAAACAAATTTACTGATGATGAAGCTCAAAAAGTTTTCAAAAAGGTCGGAGAATTAATTACTTCACTTGATGGAAAATTGACTCTAGAAAATTACTGGGGCAAGAAAAAATTTGCCTACCCAATTAACCATGAATATTATGGATATTATGGCCTTTATGAATTTGATCTAGAAAGGACTTTAATTGCCAAAATCAATGACACTTTAAGGCTAGATAAAGAAGTTGTTAGGTTTTTAATTGTCAAAAAAGACGTTAAAAGCGAAGAACAAATCAAAAAAGACAAAAAAATTAAAGAAAAAATTGACAGCAAAAAAACTGAAGAATTAAAAGAAAAAGAAGAAGCTAAAAAAGAAACCAAAAAAGTTTCCAAAAAGAAAGAAAGTGAAAAGAAAATAGATTTAAAAACTCTAGATGAAAAATTAGATGATGTTTTAAATATCGATAACTTGCTGTAGTTTAAAAATTAATTTTTTTTCTTATCTAAAAAATAAGTAAAATAAAAAATATGTATTCTTTAAACAAAGTTATGTTAATTGGAAATTTAACTAGAGATCCAGAGGTTAGAAACACTAACTCTGGTCAAACAGTAACATCATTTTCAATTGCTACTAATCTAAATTGGACGGATCAAAATGGTCAACAACAAAGCAAAGCTGAATTTCATAATATAATAGCCTGGAGAAAACTAGGTGAAATCTGTGGACAATATTTAAGCAAGGGAATAAAAATTTATATTGAGGGTCGATTACAAACTCGTGATTGGACTGCTCAAGATGGATCTAAAAGAAAAACAACAGAAATTGTTGCTGAAAATATGATCATTTTAAGCCCTAAAGCTGGTGGCCAAGGATCAACACCTGGTGGGAATAATGATGAAATAATTATTCCAGACAGCGAAGATGAAGATGAAATTAAAATAGAAGATATACCATTCTAATAAAAAATAATTTATAAAGAAATATGAAAAATCAAAAGAAAACAAAAGAATGTTACTTTTGTACCAACAATCTTGAACCTGACTACAAAGATGCTAAAAATTTGTATAATTTTGTCAACTACTATATGAAAATTATTGGCAAAAAAAGAACAGGTGTTTGCTCTTGGCATCAAAGAAAATTAACAGTTGCCATAAAAAGAGCTAGAAAGATGGCTTTACTTGGATTTACACACAAATAAAATTAACTAGAAAATTATGTTAAGTCTTAGTGAAATAAAAATGGGTAAAGTTTTGGAAATAAACAGTGAACCATTTGTAGTTATCAAAACTGATCACCACAAAATGGGTAGAGGCGGAGCTGTCTTAAAGGTAAAAATGAAAAACCTTATCAACGGAAATGTTTTAGAAAAAACTTATCAAGGAAACGACAAGGTAGACGAAGCTCGAACTGAAACAAAAAAGGCTAACTTTTTATACAAAGACCAAGACAATGCCTATTTTATGGACAATAAAAGCTTTGAACAATTTTCTTTATCCATAGAAGATATCGGAGAACAAGAAAAATACCTAAAAGAAGAAACAAATGTAGATGTTTTATATTTTAACGACAACCCTGTAGCAATAAACCTGCCAATTAAAATGGAGTTTAAAGTTGTTAGTGCTCCCCCAGGAGTAAAAGGAAATTCTAGTGGGAATGTCAATAAACAAGTAGAACTGGAAACTGGAGCTATGATAACCGTACCACTATTTATAAACGAAGGAGACATCATAAGAATAAACACTGAAACTGGAGAATATGTAGAAAGAGCTTAATCTAAATAAAAAAAGAAGCCTTTTAAAAGGCTTCTTTTTTTATTATAAATTATTATGAAATCTATTCAATAATTAATGTTTCTATTAAGCTATCATTTTCAACCGAAGAAACTGAATCATCTACTTCAATTGGCTCAGAAAGATCCATTGGTAAAATTCTTGGTTGTCCAGGAAAATTATATCGATTAAAAAAATCTTTAACAGCCGGGATAACAATGTTTTTGCGATAAAAATAATTATATTTAGATTGAGAAATTATAGGAAAAACATAAGCCGGTACATATAATTCCTGACTAGTCATTTTTGTCTGATCATAATTCCAAATTTTTACCAACTCTAAACTTGGAGAGCCCAATTCAATATCAACCGTTTCATACTCGCCTTCAACAAAATAATCATAATAAGGATAAGAGCCTCCATTGTAAACCAGTTCCATTATTTTTTCTTTATCACCTTCGGTTTCATAAACAGAACTTTCATAGTTTCGATAAAACATGCTATATAAACCAGATACTTTTTTTTCTTTCATGTCCACCTCAACAACAACTCCAGATTTGTTACCATATTCTTCATAAACTGTTTTATTGTCAATTTTTAAAGGATAAACAACACTAATAGATTCTGGTATATAATAATTACTTTTATCTTCTGTAGCAGCATAATCTCTTAACCAGTCATTTTGGACCTCTCCAGGACCATAAGAACTTAAATCAACACCATACTCATTTAAAAAGTTATCAGCAATTGATAATGTTTCCTCATTAGACAAAATTTGATCAAAAGAAAGTCGATGGCTTTCTATGCATTCATAGTTTTCCCAACCACCACAAAGTTCTTCAATTCGAGGCCATTTTTTCCAATTTTTATACAAAGAAACACTGCCGTCTTCAAGATAAAAAGAAATATTATAACCAAAGTCACGATCTTCCATTAAGCTAAAACTAGAAACTCCGGCATTGCTAAATTTATTAGTATCAATTAAAAGACCAGAGCTAGAAAAATTATTAGCAAATTGTTTAGAAATATCCAAAGGAACTCTTTTATAAACCTCTTCTTCAGATTCAAACATTTCAAATTCACCACCAGTATAAATGTAATTATATTTAACAGGCATAGGCATTATACTCATATCACTGCTAGCAATTTTACCTTCTTCAGCCTCCATTGTTGCCATATTACCAGCTCCCATGCCCAAAACCCTATCATCAGCCCTAGAGCTAAGCATAGAAGATTCAGTTCCAGCAGTTAATTGGGAGTAAAGATTACCAAAACTATTTTTACCCTTTTTAACAATTCTAGTTTCTTGCTCTATATTTAAAAAACTATTTTCTGGCTTATTTTGGTGAACAAATTTAGAAGCGTCCTTCTGAAGCCTAACAAAAGAAAAACTAACAACCAAAAGCAATAAAACAGAAACAATCACAAATGACCGAGAAAGATCAAATAAAAAACTAAAAGAAGTAAAGTAATTTTTTGAAGTTTCTTCTTTTTTGTTTGCTTTAACTTTATTAGCTTTTTCAGTTTTATATGGATTTTCTCGAAAA
>CAZNDY010000016.1:0-16293 GCA_964572055.1 uncultured Gammaproteobacteria bacterium | reverse complement strand
TTCACCTTTTCTATCTTTCCACAATGGTTCATTTTCATTTAGACCTTTCATGCTTAAGTTAATTCTTCCTTGAGAGTCAATTTCTTTTATTTTTACAGTAACCATATTTTTAATTTTGACAAAATCAGCTGGTTTACCAATTCTGTAAGGAGCTAATTCGCTGACATGAACCATGCCATCTTGCCCTCCTGGTAATTCTACAAAAGCACCAAAATCCATTAATCTAACAACCTTTCCTGTGAAAATTTCTCCAGCTTCGAATTCTCTGACAATATCTTTTACCATTTTTTCTGCCTTTTTGCCGTTTTCTTGATTGAGTGAACAGATAATAACTAAGCCATCATCTTCAATGTCAATTGTTACCTCTGTTTCTTCAATTATTTTATTAATTATCTTTCCTCCAGGACCAATAATTGAGCCAATTTTTTCTGGGTTAACATGGAAACTTATAATTCTAGGAGCATAAGGGGATAATTCTTTCCTTGGCTCTGATAGGGCAGTTTGAAGAGAATCTATGACTTTGTTTAAAGCTTTTCGTCCTTCGGCTAGTGTTTTTTCTATAATTTCTTTGTTTAGACCATTGGTTTTTGTGTCTAATTGAATAGCTGTTAATCCTTCTTTGGTTCCAGTAATTTTAAAGTCCATTCCACCCTTACCATCTTCTAAGTCTTGAATGTCGGTTAAAACTTCCCACTTGCTCATGTCTTCGTTAGAGGCTAGCCCCATGGCTATTCCGCCAACTGGACTCTTGATTGGAACACCAGCGTCCATTAAAGCCAAGCTTGATCCGCAAGTTGAGGCCATTGAAGATGATCCGTTTGAACCTAGAGTTTCACTAACAACTCGAACAGTATAAGCGAAGTCTTCTTTGTTGGGTAGAACAGGGATTAAAGCTTTTTCAGCTAAAGCGCCATGTCCAATTTCTCTGCGACCGGTACCACGAAGAGGACTGGCTTCTCCTACGCTATAGGGAGGGAAGTTGTAATGATGCATGTATCTTTTTTTGCTTTGTCCTTCAATCCCTTCTAGAGATTGCTCCATTCCTGGTGAACCCAAAGTCACAATTGACATAACTTGAGTTTCTCCGCGAGTAAAAAGTCCAGTTCCATGGCTTCTTGGTAAAATGGAAACTTCGGAGGACAAAAGTCTTATTTCATCCAGTGCTCTTCCATCAACCCTTCTTTTTTCTTCTAAAATTGCTCTAGTTACTTCAGCTTCAATCATTTTCTCAGCTAATTTTTTAATGCTAAAATCTCGATCTGACTTACTTATTCCTTGAGCAAAAAGATATTCATCCAAACCTTCTTTTATTTTTCTAACAGCCATTTTTCTTTCTCCTTTTGTATAATAGACTTTTTCGAATAAAATATTTTTTATATTTTCTGATAACCACTTTTCTCCTATTTTTAATAAATCTTCTTTTCTATTTTTTTCTTTGGACTCTTCTTCACTAAGCATTTTTTTCTTTTCTTCTATTTCTTTTACTCCAACCTGTTCTTTAAATTTTTCAATTAAATCAATAGCTCCTTGTAATTTTTCTTGTCCGGCATTTATGGCCTTTAACATTACGCTTTCTGTTATTTCTTGACCTCCAGCTTCAATCATAATTACTTTTTCTTTTGTACCAGCTACTATTAAATCTAGCTTACTAATAGCTTGTTGTTCATAGCTTGGATTAAAAACCATCTGGTTTTCAATTAAGCCAACTCTTACACCACCAATTGGCCCATTCCAGTCTATTCCTGAGATTCTTAAAGCAGCTGAAGCAGCCACTAGGGAAACGATATCATAGTCATTTTCTCCGTCGACTGATAAAACGGTAAGTATTAATTGAACATCTCTTCTTTCTTCGTCATTAAAAAGAGGTCTAATTGATCTATCAACCATTCTGCCGGTTAAAACAGATTGATCGCTAGGTCTTCCTTCGCGTTTAACCCAACGAGAACCTTTAATTATTCCAGCTGCGTATAGCTTTTCTTCAAATTCAACCATTAAAGGAAAGAAATCGATTCCATCTCTTTCATTTTTTGATTGAACAACTGTAGCCATAACAACTGTTTCTCCGTATTGAACTAAAACGGAAGCATCAGCTTGTCTGGCCATTTTACCGGTCCTAAAGCTTAGTTCTCGACCAAGCCATTCCCCTGAAAATTTTTTTTCTTCTAACATAATTTTCTTTTTTGACCATTAAATTTAAGCACTGTATTTAATACAGCCCTCTGTATTTAATGGCCAAACTAATTCTAAAATTCAAGCTTCAAATAGATTTGAAGCTTAAAGTTTAGAATCTTATTTACTTCTTATTTATTGTTTTATTTTCCAATTAAAAATTTTTTATCTTTTCCCATGTCTATAAAATCATCCGATTCTTCTATTAGTTTATTGGAGGTTGTTTTACCGAAGGCCATTATTTCAACTAAACATCCTTTGTTGTTTTGTAAATAAGACATTAAAGGTAAAAAATCTCCATCTCCAGAGACTAAAACTATTACATCTAATTTATTAGCTAGTTTAACGGCGTCAATGGCAATTCCAATATCCCAGTTAGCTTTTTTGGCGCCACCAGCAAATATTTGAAGATCCTTCATTTTAACTTCAAATCCTTGTTGACTGAGAGCTTCAAAAAAAGGGAACTCTTCCTCTTTTTCTGTCTTTATAACATAAGCAGTCGCCCGAATAAGTTTTCGTCCAGCGACTGCTTGTTTTAGTATTTCTTGAAAGTTAACTTTTTTTCCGAACAAATTTTTAGCCGAATGGTACATGTTAGAAACGTCAATTAAAACTCCTACCCTTTGTTCTTTGTGTTTAACCATATGTTTGTTCGAAAATTTTTAGATAATTTTAATCAGCTTCTTCTGTATCGTTATCCTCTCCTTTGATCATTTTTTCTAGTTCTTGTTCTTTAAGAGCTTTTTCTTGTTCTTCCTCTATCATTTTATTGGCAATTTTTAGTTTCAGCTTTACAGCTAAATCTTGAAATGCTTTTTGATCTTCTTTTTGTAAGTATTTTAATAATCTTCTTCTTTCAGAAACTTTTCTAAGTAATCCACGGCGAGAAGAGAAGTCGTGTTTATGTTTTTTAAGATGTTCTGTTAATTCTTGAATCTCAGCACTTAAAATAGCAATTTGAACTTGAGAAGACCCAGTGTCGTTAGTATGGGTTTGAAATTTTTTAATAATTTTTTCTTTAGCTTTTTTGTCTAACATTTTTTTGTTCCTAATCCGAGAAATGGATAAAATCCAAGAACCAAGATTAGGTTTTTGAATAAATTATATTAAATTTTATTTATTTTTTTTTGTAATCTTGATTTTTTTCTAGCGGCAGTATTTTTCTTGATAATTCCTTTTTTAGCCATTTTATCAATAGCTTTGGCAACTTGGCTAAAATTTTCTTTTACTTTAACATCTTTAGTCTCAATTTCTTTTTTGGTTTTTTTGATTAAATTTTTTGCTTTTGATTTAATCTCATTATTTTGTTTGTTTCTTTTGGCACCTTTTCTTAATTCTTTTTTAGCATTTTTTTTATTAGGCATATTATTTAATAATTACTCTTTTTAATAATTTAATAATTTTATTAAGATCTTTAGGGGGTTTAGCAATAATTAATTGTTAAGCCTCTTAAATTTCTTAATTTTAATTTTAATGTCGGGGTGGCGGGACTCGAACCCACGATCTTCTGGTCCCAAACCAGACGCCCTAGCCAACTGGGCCACACCCCGAGGGCCTTTGTGCCCCGGGTCAGAATTGAACTGACGACACAAGGATTTTCAGTCCTTTGCTCTACCACTGAGCTACCGAGGCTTTTGTTGCGGGGGTGGGACTCGAACCCACGGCCTCCAGGTTATGGGCCTGGCGAGCTGCCAGCTGCTCTACCCCGCTATATTTTTGGTGGGCAATGGAGGATTTGAACCTCCGACCTCTACATTATCAGTGTAGCGCTCTAACCAACTGAGCTAATTGCCCAAAATGGAATTCAACAAAAACAATAATAGACTTTTGTCCATTCGATAATGAATATAACAAATAAAAAAACAAAAGGCAAGTGTTTATAATTTATTAATAACTAAATTGATTTCTGACCTTAAATCACAAAATTCACTGCGATTTTTTTTGTCAAGATCTATTAATTGATTAATTATATTTTTAAGTGTTTTTTTATCAAAATTTCTGGCCTGATTTATCCCTTTATTTATTATGAAAGGATGGAGTTTTAATTTATTTATTATTTTATTAGTATTGAAGTTTAATTCTAAAGCTTCTTTTATCTGTAATAAAATTTTAAATTGTCTGATTAACATGTTTAGTATGTAATCTGGCTCTAGATCGGCCAAATATTGTTTTTCTAATATATCTAGAGAGTGTTTAATGTTTCTAGAACTAATACTGTCGGTAAAGGCAAATATATTTTCTTGATGTTTTTCGAATATATTTTCTTGGATATCTTTTTTTTCTATTTTTTTATTATTTGGATTTGATAATTTTAAATGACTTAATTTTTTAATTTCATTTTTAATCATCCAGGGGTCAGCTGCGGTTAGGTTAATTATTTCTTGTGCTTCGCGATTTTCAATTTGTAAAGAATAATTCTTGAATTCTTTTTGAATAAAATTTATTAATTCTTGGTTGTTAAATTTTTTTATTTCTTGTGCATATTTTTCTTGAAGAAGAAATTCAAAAAAAGATTTTTCGCTTGTGTTTAGCGGACTTTCTTTTTCATTGTTTATTTTTACCAAACCTTTGTTGTTCTTATTTTTAAGATATTGTTCAGTGAAAATAAGAATATCAGGAGAATCACTTATTTTATTTTTTTTAATGTATTCTAGGATTGTTTTAAAAAAATCTTTTTGTTTATTTTTTATTAGATTAGAAATTATAAGCATTTTTTTGCTAATAAAAAGAGAGGAAGATCCTAGTTTTGAGCTTAAATCTTCTACCTTAATTTTTTCACCTTCAAGTTTCCAGATATTTTGTTCGCTTGGATCTATTTCTTTGATGAACTTTTCTTTAAGCTCCTTAACTTTTTGATGAATTTTAAAATCATTATCTCCGTATAGAAAAATAATCATAATTTTTTAACTTCTTCTTGAAAGAGATTGCCTCTTTCTTTATAGTTTTTAAAAATTCCAAAACTAGCGCAAGCAGTTGATAGTAATACAGTATCTCCTTCTTGTGAATTTTTAAAAGCTGAACTTACAGCTGCTTTCATGCTTGGGCTTAATAGAATTTTTTTGGAAGGAAATTTTATTAAATTTAAACTTTTAATGATTCTTTCAGATCCTTTTCCGGGAAAAAATATTATCAGCTTAACTCTTTTTTTTATTTCTTTGGCTAATTTTGTAAAATCAGCCCCCTTATCTGACCCTCCAGCCAAAAGTATTATATTTTTTTTAAAAGATTTTAAATCGGCAATAGTGCTTTCTGGTGTAGTTGAAAAGCTGTTATCAAAATAATTAACATTATTTAAAGTTTTAATAAATTCTAGTCGATGCTCTAGATTTGTGAATTTATTTATTGTTTTACTAACTATTTCCTTTTTTATTTTTAATATCTTAGAAACAGTTTCGGCAGCGGCAATGTTTTCTTGATTAAAATCTCCAGCTAATTTGCTTTTAGTTTTTGATTTTTGAAAATAAATAATTTGAGATTTTATTTTATATTTTTTTAAATATTTTTCTATTTTTTTATTAGCTATTAAATAATTTTTTTCATTTTGATAAGCGGCAATGTTTATTTTAGCATCTAAATAAAATTTAAAATTTTTGTGAAAGTTAGGATTAAAGGGGTCAGCCGGGGAGAGATGTTCTTTGAAGATGTTGGTTAAAACAGCTATTTGAGGACTATAATTTAAATCTTCTAATTGAAAACTGGATAATTCCAAAACTACAAAATCATTCTTTTTTATTTTATTTATAAATTCAAATGGTGCTATTCCTATATTTCCACCTAAAAAACATTTTTTTCCACTGTTTTTTATGATTTCAAAAATCAGGGAAGAGGTTGTTCCTTTGCCTTTACTTCCCGAAACTCCTATTATTTTTTTACTTGGACAAAGTTTAAAAAAGAGATTCATGGGGCTGGAAAGCTTACTTCCGGCTTGTAAGGCTTGTTGTATTCCTGGGCAAGAAATTGGCCAACCAGGAGATCTAAAGAGTAAAGAAAATTTATCAAGATTAGTATTAAAGCTTTTTTCAGCTTGAATTTTTATTTTTTTATTTATTTTTATTTTCTTTAATATTTGTTTAATCTCGCTTTCTTTTCTTAAGTCACAAATTGTTAAATTGAGTTTTGAATATTTTTTTATTAAAAATTTAAGTAAAGACTGATTTTCCAGTCCCAAGCCTAAAAGAGCTATTTTTTCATCTTTTTTTCTTGTTGTTTTTTTCATATATTGATTTTTTCTGATATTAGTATATAGTAAATTTAGTTATTTGAAAACAAACTTATAAAAAGGAGGGCTGTATTATGATAAATACTATTGTATTGTTAATTTTTTGCTTGCTATTGTTTGTTATGGAAAAAATTAGCAAGAAAAGAAATGGTGTTTTTTATCTTTTTTTGTTAAGGGCTAAAAACTCTTTGCCAAAAATGTTATTTTTTCTGAAAAAATATTTTTTAGTTTTTATAAAAGTATTTTCTGGTTCTTTAATTTTATTTTGGCCTTTAGTTTTTTGGTTTTTTTACTATCAACAATTCGGTCAAATTCCATTAATGGGGAGTGATGACTTGTCTCATCTTTTTGGAATTGATTTAGAGAAATATGAAATTTCTCGTTGGTGGGACCAGGTCTTTTGGCTAGCCATGCTTTTATTTCTAGCAGGAACGATGGAGCTTTCTTTTTGTTGTAAATTTTTTGAAAATATTAATTTTCTATTGCTAGGGGGTATTTTTATGTTTTTCTCTATTCTTTTTTTATGTGGTCCAGTGTATGTTTTAACCCTTTTCGTTGTTACCTTATTGATTTATTTCTTGTTTGCTTGGCTTGCTTATTTGAAAAAAACCACTGTTAAAAATTTTTGAAGATTTTCAGGGACTCTATTCAGAGTCCTTTTTTATTTTCTTCATTTCACCCCAATTTTTACCGATTTTTCCTTCAGCAATTAACGGAATTTTTAGTTTTACAATGCTTTCCATTATATTTTTTATTTTTTGATAATAATATTCAATTTTATTTTGTTTTATTTCGAATATTAATTCATCGTGAACCTGTAAAAGCATTTTGATATCATCTTCATTTTTAATTTCTTGGTAAATTTTAATCATGGCTAGTTTTAAAATATCAGCAGCTGTTCCTTGTATTGGTGTATTGATAGCCATTCTCTCGGCTGACTTTTTTTTCATTACTTCAGTAGAATTTATTTCTGGCAAATGTCTCTTGCGGCCAAAAAGGGTTTCGACGTAGCCATTTTTTTCAGCTTCTTTAATCAAATTTTGAGTGTATTTTTTAACACCAGAGTAAACTTGAAAATATTTTTCTATAAAATTTCTAGCATCTTGATATTGTATTCCAGCTGTTTGACTCAAGCCATGGGGTCCTTGCCCGTATAGTATGCCAAAATTTGTAGCTTTGGCTTGGTATCTTAATTTTTCACTTACTTCATCTATTTTTAAATTATTAATAGAGGCCGCAGTAAAATTATGTATATCCTGGCCTTTTTTAAAAGCTTCAATTAGTTTTTTGTCACCAGAAAGATGAGCCATAACCCTCAGTTCTATTTGAGAATAATCAATGCTTAAAAGTTCCCAGTCGCTTGGAGCAACAAAGGCTTGTCTTATTTTTTGCCCTAATTCAGTTCTGGTTGGTATGTTTTGCAAGTTGGGATCAGAAGATGATAATCGACCAGTAGTGGTTATGGTTTGATTGAAGCTAGTATGAATTCTTTCTGTGTTTTGATTGATCAATTTAGGCAGGGAGTCAATGTAGGTTGATTTTAATTTACTAAGCTCTCGATATTGTTGTATAAAAGTTATTATCGGGTGTAAATTTTTTAATTTTTCTAATTCTTCGTTTGAAGTGGAAAAGCCGGTTTTAGTTTTTTTAATTCCCTTGGTGTTTAATTCTAATTTTTCAAAAAGAATCTCTTTTAGTTGTTTGGTGGAATTAATATTAAATTCCGTTTGGGCTTCTTTAAAAATTTCTTTTTCTATTTTTTTAATTTGCTCATTTACATAGTTGCCTAAATTATCTAAAAAATTTTTATCTAAGGAAATGCCGTTTTTTTCCATGTGAGCTAGTATTTCAATTAAGGGTATTTCAATTTCTTTAAATATTTTCTCCAGTTTATTTTTCTTTAACTTTTTTTCAAATATTGTTTTTAGTTTAAAGGTGCAATCAGCATCTTCGCAAGAATAGATAGATAGTTTTTCGACATTAACATCTCTAAAATTAAGTGATTTATTTAGTAATTCTTTGGAGCTAATTTTTTCCCAATTTAATTCAGAAAAACTTAAAGCATCAAGGTTGTGTTGTCTGTTCTCTGGGTTTAATAAATAAGAAGCTATCATAGTGTCAAAGGTTTTTCCTTTAACCTCTATCCCGTGGTTTAGTAAAATTTGTAAATCATATTTTAGGTTATGAGCAATTTTTTCAGTATCTTCATTTTCAATTATTGTTTTTAATTTTTCTAGCCAAGGATGTTCTATTTTTTCTTTTTTTACTTTAATAGTCTCAAAAAGATTAGGTGTTTTATTTTCTTTTTCTTTTAGTTGATTTTTATTTTTTAACTTTAATTCTACAAAGTACGCTTCGTTTTCTTTCCAGCAAAAACTTATTCCAAGTAAGTTTGCTTTTAATGGATCAAGTGAGTCAGTTTCAGTATCGATTGAAAAAGATTTTGCTTTTTCAATTTTTTTTATAAAATTTGTAAAAGATTTTTCATCGTTTATTAATTTATATTTGAATTTTTCTTGATTTCTGATGAATTTATCTTCTATATCTTCTGGTGAAGATTTTATAAAATCTAAATTTAATACTCGATTTAATAGTGATTTAAATTCTAGTTCGCTAAAAACTTTATTTATTTTATTTTTATCAAAATTTTTTATTCTGCTTTTTTCTAAATCTATTTTTATTGGTGCTTGTTTGTTGATGGTGGCTAATTCTTGACTTAAATAGGCTAGCTCTTTGTTTTTTATTAGTAAATCTCTAGTTCTTTCTTTTATTTTTGGGCTTTTGATATTTTTGTAGATATTATCTAAATCATTAAATTCTAAAAGCAAATCAGTTGCTCCTTTTTCTCCAATGCCTGGCACTCCAGGGATGTTGTCGCTAGCATCGCCCTTGATGGCTTTAAAATCAATAATTTGTTCTGGCCTTAATTGGTATTTTTCTAAAATTTTATTTTCATCATATAAAACGGAATCTGATAAACCTCGACTCATTGTATAAACTTTCGTTTTTTTATTAACCAACTGCAGGGTGTCCATGTCGCCAGTAATAATTATTGTTTCTATTTTGTTTTTTTCTTGGTATATTTCTTGACTAATTGTGCCAATTAAATCATCGGCCTCATATCCCTCTAATTCAAAGACTGGAATATTAAAAGCTTCGGCTATTTTTTTGCTTAGCGGAATTTGATCATATAATTCTTGTGGAGCCTTTATCCGGGTGGCCTTATATTCTTTATATCTTTCGTGTCTAAAGGTTGGCCCTTTTTTGTCTAAAGTTAAAATGGCGTATTTGGGTTTTATTTCATTTAAGGCTTTAATTAAAAAAGAAGCAAAGCCGTAAGCAGCGTTGGTTATTAGGCCGTCTTTAGTTTGGAGACTAGTTGGTAGGGCGTGAAAACTGCGATGAATCAAAGCGTTACCATCAATTATGATTAATTTTTCAGACATATTTATATTGTTATTTTATTTTTATTCTAACATTTTTTGAAATAAAAATCCAAAATAAAAAACGGATCAATTTTGATCCGTGGTTTTTAATTTTTTTTAAGTATTCTTTTGGCCCCATTCCAAGTTAGGGCTGTTTTTTCAGCTTCTTGCTTAACAACTCCGCCAAAACCAATGTAAGACCTTTTTTCAGCTTTTTGTTTAAATCCTAAGCCTATTAAAATGGCATTATTTTTTTTAGCTTCTTGTTTAAGTATTATTCCAAACCAAAAACGACAATTAGTTTGAGCTTTTTGTTTAATGCTAATGCCTAGATAGTGCTCGGAGCTTATGCCAGCTGTTTGCAGAAAGCTAATTCCGGCAAATATTTTACATCTTTTATTAGCTTTTTGCAGTACTGATAAAGAGAAGATAGATTTGGCGTTTTTTTTAGCTATTTGAATTATACCTAAAAAAGAATAAACACTACCTTCGTCATTGAAGCCACCGAATAAAGAATAGATATTTTTTCCCAGCTTCCAGGGAAAGCTTGATAAAAATATAATTGGAAAATAATAAATAGAAACTTTTGTTGTTAGAAAAATAAAGAGTGATAGAAAGGTTGCAAGGATTAAGTTGGAGGTCAAGTTTTTCATAATTTTATTTTTAAAGAACTGAATTATAATAGTTTTTTTAGAATAAAAAAGCAAGTTTTATTGACTATTGACTTTTTTTTATAAATATGATATATTGAGTAGTTGAACTGCCAAAATTTTTTTGGAGTTTTTTGAACTTTGACAATAAATTAAATAAAATCATATATAATGGAGAAAAAAACAATCTTCACACATTGCAACATTGATATTGATGCAGTGTGTTCGCTTTGGTTTGCTCTCAGATTTATTCTTAAGAAAAATCTAGAGGAAGTTGACATTGTCTTTAAGCCCGCTAACTGGGATGGAGAGGGGATGTCGGAAGGTGATCTAGCCCTAGATATTTATGCTGGGGGAAGAGGTATTAAGGGGGAGTTCAGAAAAAATAGAACTCATTCTTGTTTTAAAACTTTATATAAAAAAAATTATGAAGAAATTGATGAAGATTTAAGAAAAATTATTTATTCTTTATCTGAATTTGTTGACAAGCATGATTCTCATGGTCAAAATTTTTTAAGATCACTTAAAATCAACGGCAATGAAAAATCAGAGTTTTTAACTTTTAAGGGTTTGTTTCAGGTTTTTTGGGGTTATAAAATTAATAATGATGATTTTTCTGTTATCCAAAAATTTTTTGAAAATCTAAACAACTTTATTGATTTAGAGATTAGAAAAAAAAAGATTTTTGAGAATTTAGAAAGAATAGATTCTGGTAAAGTTGTTTTAACGATGAACACTGAAATTCCTAGTGGATTTCTCTCAGCTCAAGGCAAAAAAATAAAGGTTTATGTTGATGATTACAATCTTGGTGTTGTTATTATTGACCCTAATCTTCGAAACGAAGAAACACTTAGTGTAATTCGTAAAATTGTTGAGAGATCTGGTGACGTTTTTGGTTACGGAGAGAACTGGTTTATTGACCCTGGTTATCGCTTAATTTGCAGAGGAAGTAGAAGCAACCCAGTTTCAACCCTTAGCAAAGTTGATCCTCAATTTCTTTTTGAGAGGTTGTCAGCTTTTGTTGAAAAAAAAGAGCTTGAAGCCTACTTAATTAAGAGTGCTTAGCTTTAATAATAAACCCTGAACTTAAGTTCAGGGTCTTTTTTTTATTTGATAATTTTTTTGTAAGTAGAGAAGTTCTTTGCTTATTTTTTTTAAATATTTTTTTATTTCTTTTTTATCTTCTATGAATTCATCTTGAGTTAATAAATTTAAAATAGTAGCGGTTGTCCCAAAATAATCATTTTGTTTAATATGCTCTTTGGTGCTTTTTTGATCTTTCAAAAATAAAAAATTATTTTTAATTTTGTAATTTTTTTCATTCATTAAGATAAACTTATAAATTTATTTTTAGAAATTACTAAATGATCCAAGATATTAATCCCTAGTATTTCTCCAGCTTCTTTTAATTTTTGGTTTACCTCAATGTCTTCTTCACTTGGTTTTAAATTTCCTGAAGGGTGGTTATGGGCAATAATAATAGCGCTAGCTGAATGTTCTAAAGCTGGTTTAAAAACTTCTCGAGGATGAATAATACTAGCGTCTAACGTGCCAATTGAAATTGTTTCGCTGTGTATGAGTTTGTAATGATTATTTAGATAAAGGCCTCGGAAATGTTCTTTGTTTAATTTACTCATATCTTTTAAATGTTCAAAGGCTTGCTTGGCATTTCTGATGGTTATTGCTCCAATTTTGTTTTCTTTGAAAAAGCGACGACCCAACTCAAAGCAAGCGACTATTTGGCAAGATTTAACTATTGGTAAACCAAATTCTTTTTCTATATTTTTAGGATTTTTTTCGTTGATTATTGCATTTTTACCATATTCTTTGAGTATTCTGTTGGCCATATTTAAAACCTCTTCTTTTTTAGTGCCGGAACTTAAAATAATAGATAAGAGTTCGGCTGAGGATAGGTTTTCAGGGCCTATTTGTATCATTTTCTCTCTTGGTTTTTCGTCTTGTGCTCGGTCTCTAATGGCTACTATATTATATCTTTTGTTGTGATTAATGATTATATTATTGTCTTTTATCTTGTATTTCATATTTTTAAAATAATTTTTCTTATTTTAATTATATCATATATTTGTTATAATTAAAATCTAAAATTTGTAAATTAATTTTTATTAATTAATAAAGCTAAAATAAATATGAAATTAAAAAAAATAATTTTAAAAAATGGAATGCCCGCTTTTTTATTTAAAATTCCTAGCTCTAAATCAGTGACTACTTTAGTGATGTTTAAAACTGGTTCGAAATATGAAAATCTTAAAAATTCTGGTTTGTCTCATTTTTTAGAGCACATGTTTTTTAAGGGGACAGAAAAAAGACCAACAACCAGAGATATTTCAGGTGAGCTTGATTCTATTGGAGCTGAATTTAATGCTTTTACTGGTAAAGAATATACTGGTTACTATGTTAAATCTCAAAAATCTAAAGTAGATGTTGCTTTAGATGTTTTGAGTGATATGCTAATAAATTCTAAGTTTGAGCAAGAAGAAATAAATAGAGAGCGAGGTGTTATTGTTGAGGAGTTAAATATGTATGAGAACAATCCTTTAATGCATATTGAAGATGTTTTTGAAAGTTGTTTGTATGGTGATACTCCAGCCGGTTGGGAGACTATTGGTTTCAAAAAAAATATTTTGAATTTAAATCGTCAAGATTTTTTAGATTATTATAATAGTCAGTATGGAGCTAAGGGTTCAGCGATTTTTGTAGCTGGAAATTTTTCAGAAGAAAAAATAAAAAAAAGTTTAGAAAAAAAGTTTGGTAATTTTAGAAAGAATAAATACAAAAATAAAATTAAAGTAATTGAAAAACAAAAGAGCCCTAATTTAAAAATAAAAAATAAAAAAACTGATCAAATTACTTTGTCCTTGGGGTTTAGGGCTTTTTCGGCGGGACATAAAGATGAAAGGGTTTTAAAATTGTTATCAATTATTCTTGGTGGCTCAATGAGTTCTCGTTTGTTTATTGGACTTCGAGAACGTCGAGGTTTGGCTTATTATGTTCGAAGTGGAGTGGAGCTTTATTCTGATTGTGGTTATATTAGCGCTCAGGCTGGAATTCCAAAAGACAAACTAAAAGAATCTGTACAAGTTATTTTAGATGAATATAAAAAATTAAAAAATGACCTAGTCTCTAACGAGGAACTTAGGAGGGCCAAAGATTTGTTTGCTGGCAGATTAATAGTTGGCATGGAGGGAACAGATGATTTTACCAATTGGTATGGTCATCAATTTCCTTTTTCTAGTAAATTTTTATCGCCTGATGAGATTTTGAAGAAAGTTGAAAAAGTTTCTAGTAAAGATATTAAAAGAGTTGCTAATAATTTATTTACTAATAATAAATTAAATTTAGCAATTATTGGTGAGGGGATTAAAGATGTGGATGTAAAAAAATATTTAAAAATTTAAGATTATATTGATTTAATTTTATTTTTTTTGTTACTATAACAGAAAAAGCTTTAATTATAAATTTAAAAAATAATTTGAACATTATGTTTAAAAACAAAAAAAGAGGCTTTACGTTAATTGAACTGCTAGTAGTAATCGCCATTATTGGCATCTTAGCCACTTTAGCGGTAGTGGCTCTTCAGCAGGCTAGAAGTAGAGCTAGAGACTCTAAAAGAATGGCTGATATGAAACAAACCCAAACAGCTTTAGAATTGTTTTTTAATGAAAATAGCAGGTATCCAACGACTGAAGAGTGGAATAGTGGCTCTATAACTTCTGATTCTTCAGGAGATGTGTTTATGTATGAAATTCCGCAAGCTCCAACTCCAGCTGATGGTGCTTGTGATTCTAATTCAAACTCTTATAATTATATTCCCAGTGTTGATGGTTCTTCTTATACTATTTCTTTCTGTACTGGTAAGCAAATATCAGACATGCCGGCTGGCACTAAACAAGCAACGCCAGGAGGTATTGTTGTGGTTGATTCTTTTGATGAAGGTGGTTTAGATGGTGAAGAAAGTGAAGAACCAGCCACGGCTAGAGACTATGGTTATTTCTATAACGTTTATTCTGTTGCTGATTCTAGAGGTATTGCTAATGATGGCTGGAGACTACCTAACGCTCAAGATCTTAATGTTTTGGTAAACCATTTAATGAATTTGGGATACTCTCTTTCTGAAAGCATTGACTCTTTAAAAGAGACAGGTACTGTATATTGGACCGATCCCAATACTGCTACCAACAATGCTGGCTTTAGCGCTAGAGGTATTGGAATGAGAATGAATTCTAAGGACCTAACAATGTATGATGGTTTTGGAGAGATTGCTGTTTTTTGGCTAAACGGGAGTTCTGCTGGATTATTTGATGCTGTAGGACTAGAAAGTTCAACTTATAGTCTTATGGGTGAGGCTGACGTTTCTACTATGAACTTCATGAAACCTGGATTTTCTATAAGATTAATAAAAGATTCTCCAGCTGGACCTGGCGACCCTGGAGTTTATACTGGAAATGATGGTAAAACTTATCAAACCGTTGTTATTGGAGATCAAGTGTGGTTAGCAGAAAATCTAGCTGAGACTAAGTATAGCAATGGAGATGAAATTCCAACAGCTTTTTCTGATTCAGAATGGACTAGTGTAAGTTCTGGTGCTAGATGTCTTTATGATTATTATGAAGAAGGTTCTGTTCCATTGGATCCAGAATGTACAGAGGTAAATAATATTGGCGATCATTGTGGTGGAGGTATTGTTTATATGATCAATAGTAATAGATATTATATTATGCCCGAAGAAGATCAAAATTTAATTATTCCTTGGGGTTGCGATGGTGTTTCTACTGGAGCTGTTGACTTAAGTGATGGAAAGAGTAATACGCAAACTATTTTATCGGTTTGTTCTAGCGGAAGCGCAGCTGAAGCGGCTAGTAATTATCAAGGTGGAAGTTATAGCGATTGGTACCTACCTTCTTATGATGAATTAAATGCAGCTTTATCTTATTCTGGTATTTATGATACTCAATATTGGTCTTCTACAGAGTTAAATGAAAATGAGGCTATTTATTCTATAAGATATCAAGCAGCTAAATTTAGACTAATAAATGAAGCTAGAGCATTTGGCTATCCTTCTGATTATAAGACAACTAATAAAAAAGCTCTTTCAGTGAGACACGTTGATGTTCAAATTTCAGCTAGATAATTTTATTATTTTAAATTAAAAACATGAAAACAAAAAAGAAAGCTTTCACCCTAATTGAGCTCCTAGTAGTAATTGCTATTATTGGTGTGTTAGCAACGCTTGCAGTTGTGGCTCTACAACAAGCTAGGCAAAATGCTAGAGATGCCAAAAGAATGGCTGATATGAAACAAGTATCTACTGCTATGGAATTATTCTTTAATGAAAACGGTAGATATCCTACCCAGGAAGAATGGAATAGTGGCACTATTACCTCATCTTCTTCTCAAGAAGTATTTATGTATTCTATTCCTTCAGCTCCTACCCCTGCTGATGGAGATTGCACTTCAGCTTCTAATACCTATACCTACATTCCTTCGGCAAGTGGTGATACTTATACTATAAATTTTTGTACTGGTAAGCAAATAGCTGATTTGCCAGATGGTACAAAATATTTAACTCCAGGTGGAATAATTCTCTCTTCTAACGAAATTCCATCTCAGCCGGAGTTAGAGCCGGAGTGTACGATTGATTCAGATATTGGTGATAACTGTGGTGGAGGTATTGTTGTTTATAGAGTAACCTCGGCTTATCCTGTAAGTTGTCCGACTAATAATTGGCAAGACTTTGCATTGGTTGTGGCTGAAGAGGATCAAAGCGCTGGAACTCCTTGGGGTTGTTCAGGAATTGAAATTACTAATAATT
>CAZNDY010000015.1:0-16551 GCA_964572055.1 uncultured Gammaproteobacteria bacterium | reverse complement strand
TTTTTAAAATAATTGAAGATGGTAATCGTCTTCTTAATGAACTAGCTCCTTGGACAATGATTAAAACCGACAAAGAAAAGGCAGCCAATAGTTTAGCCGCTTTTGTGCTTGTAATTAAATCTTTGGCTATTTTGATTGAACCATTTTTGCCTCAGACCTCTATTAAGATTAAAAAAAGTTTATTAATGGAAGATTTGAAATGGCAATTTCCTGCCAAAGACAAGATTATTGTAGGTGATTTAGAGGTTTTATATCAGAAAATAGAAACAGAAGAAATAGATAGACAATTGAATAAGTTGAGCCAAAATTAATTGTTTTAATATTTTAAATTAATATTTGGCAATTTATTTTTTTTATTGTATAATATAGTTGAGAAATAGCTGTAAATTTTCTTCCTTTTATTATTATTTTTGGTTTTATGGCTAATGGAATAAATAAAGAAATTGAGGACAAAATTAAATCAGAAATTGAAAAAGAAGAAAAAGATTCGATTAAAAAAAATGTCTCTGATTCGATTAATTCTTCATCTAGGTCAACGAATAACAAAAATTCTGCTTCTCAAGTTGCAGATAGTGGTTTGAACAAAAATCAAGAAGTTGGCCAAATAGGAAATAAAAGCGAAGATAATCAGGAGAGTCAGGGTGGTCGGAATTTAAGTAATGATCAGAACAAGACCGATGATATCAAAAATCAGGAAATTAATCCAAATGAATCTGAAGTTGGAGATAAAGATGTTGATAATAAAAATTTGGATAATCAAAAAGATAATAAGTTTGATAAAGAAAATAAAGATATTGATGAAAATAAAAAAGTTCCTGAGACCGAAAATAAGTTACCAGAAAACAGAGGTGATGACAGTTTAAAAAAAGAGTTAGACGAAAAAGGAAAGGATTTGGAGAAAGGTCAATTAAATAGTTCTTTGTCTAATAAAAACAATTCTTCCGCTCAAAGCTTTGATTCAAAAAGTTTACAGGGATCAAGAATGCCAGATTCTTTGTCCAAAGAAAGTGATAATAAAAAAGAAGGTCTTGAATCAGAACAGTCTTCGGGTGAAATGAATAAGTCTTCGGGTGGCAAAGAGATGGATAATTCTCAAAGATTGGAAGAAGATAAAAGAAAAGATAGGTCAAAAAAAGAAAAAATAGATAAAGCTAAGGTTTCAAGTAAGTCTTCCGAAGGACCGCAAAGAAATGATATGAGTCTTTTTTTTGACACTCTTTTAAAAAATGCCTGGTTGGATGCTGTTCCGACTTTTACTTTTTCTGTTTTTTGGGTTTATGTTCATGCTTTTCTGTCAATGGTTTCTCCTAAAATGTTTTGTAAGTTAGGTCAAGAATGGGTTCCGACCAATATTAAAAAAGTTTCTCCTAAAATAGCCAAGGAGATGGGCAATAAAATAGGAGTAATTGAAAAGGGTGCGACTGGTTGTTGCTGTTTTCTTCATCTTTTTATAATAATAATAGCTTTCTTGATGATGTTACTTACTCCACCGATTTCTTTTTTTCTAGCACCTTATATTGCTTGGGAATGGATATCTCAATTTTTTCAATAAATAAATGAAATTAAAAATAAAAAACAAAAAAATATTTGCTGGTTTATCCCTACTTCTTTTTTTAGGTGTCTTTTTTTTATTTCCAAATGTTGTTCATGCTGGAGTGGGAGAAGTAGTTGCCACCGTTTTGGGCTGGATTTTATACCCTATTATTTGGGTTTTGGGCCAAATTTTAGTGATGTTACTTTATGTTTTAATTGGAATTGCTCAGTATAATGATTTTATAGATTCTAATGCTGTCAAATTTGGCTGGACCTTGGTTAGAGATCTTTGTAATATGTTTTTTATTTTAATTCTTTTAATAATAGCTTTTGCTACTATTTTAAGAGTTGAGCAATATAATTTAAAAACATGGTTGCCAAAACTTATTTTAATGGCTGTTTTAATAAACTTTTCTAAGCTGATTTGTGGTGTTTTTATTGATGCTACTCAAGTAGTCATGTTAACTTTTGTTAACGCTTTTAAAAATTTAGCTGCTGGAAATCTTACCTCTATGTTAAACGTCACGGAAATATTAAGTTTTAGTCAAAGCAGCTCTAAAGATGTTACTGGATGGACTATTTTAGGTTCGATTATTTTAGCTTTAATTTTTTCTGTAGTTTCTGTGGTTGTTATTTTAACTATGCTTGTTATGTTGGCTATGAGAATTATTATGATTTGGATTTATGTTGTTCTATCCCCTTTGGCCTATTTATTAGCCTCTTTTCCTCAAGGACAGTCATACTCACAAAGATGGTGGACTGATTTTTCTAAAAATTTAATAGTTGGCCCAGTTTTAGCATTTTTTATCTGGTTGTCATTTGCTTCTTTGGGTGGAGTAGAGGGAAGTAGGGATATAAACAAGATGCAAAGAGAAAGTAATCCAGAAAATGGCGACATCGGATCTGAAAACTTTTCTATTTCTGTAACTGAGGCTGGTAGCCAAGAAAATGTTACTAAATTTATTATTTCTATTGGCATGCTTTTAGGGGGTCTTATGATTGCTCAGGAAATGGGTGGTATGGCAGGAAGTGTGGCTGGTAAGGGAATGGCCAAATTACAGGCCATGGGAAGTGGTGCTATGAATTCTGTTTCTAAAGGGGCAAAAAGAGTTACTGGAATTGAAAGAGCTCAGAATGCTTTGAAGGTTCGACAATCAATGAAGGAGAGCGTTAGACAGGGCAGAGCTCAAAAAGATGCTGAATCTTTATTAATGAAAGAATCTAAAATTAAAAAGAATATTGCTGCCGTTCCTGATAAAGGAAGACAGTTGGTTGACAGAGGAATGCAAAGAGCCTTTGGTGTTAATTCAACTCAAACAAAAATTAACGAAGCTAAAGAACAAAGAAAGGCCTTGGAAGAAGAAAGGAAAGATATTGAAGTTAAGTTTAAAGATAGTATTGGTAAGGGTGATGCCATGATATCTCAAGCTAATAATTTAGAACAAACTCAAAGTAGGTTTAATGAATTGCAAGCTAGAGTTAGTGCTAATGATAATGATGTTGAAGCTCAGGAAGAGCTAAAAATGGTGGGTGCAGATTTAAGTATGATGAAGAAAAATGCTGGTTTAGCTGTTAATGCTGATGAAACGGCTGTTGCTACTAAAGTAAAAGAGTTAAGAGATGGTGGAAAAAAAGAAAAGGAAAACGATAAATTAGAGGATATTAATAAACAAATTAGTGCTAAAGATTCAGAAATTCAACAACACGAAACTGTTTTAGGCAAACAACGAAAAAGATCTGAAAACTGGAGCAAGGCAACAGCCGGAATTGGTGGCGCTGTTTTGGGTGGAGCATTGGCAATTGCGACTGGGGGCGTAGCTGTTGGTGGTTTGGGCGCTTTGGCTGCTGGTGCTTTCACTGGTGGTGCTGCTGGTATTGGTGGCAGAAAAAAAATAATGAGGGCTGGTGAGTCTGATGCCGACCTAGCTTCTAATCATAACAACAGTCAAATCAGTAAGGCCAAGGAAGGATTTAAAGATTCAAAAGAAAATGAAATTAGAGAGGTTATGAATGATTATTCTCGTAGCGGTCACGAAAGAACAGCTGCTGCTATGGTTTTAATGGAAAGGGGTAAACTTGATCAAAATGAAGCTATTGTTCATCGTGATAAGATAAAAAGTTCTTATGGTTATGATAATAAAGTAATGAACGCTTTAGATGGATCTTTAAATAATGAATATCAGCACTTAACCAGAGATTTCTCTGACTTAAACGCTCCTCAAAAACCAGATGAAGATGATGGTAAGTTCAAAAAGAGACAAGATGAAGCTCGCGATAAAATTGTTAGAAGTGTGGTTGGTGGTTCAATAAAAATAGAAAATATTGACAAGGATTCAATGAAATTAGTAATGCCTGAATTAGTTAAAACAATGTCCAACAAGAGATTTAAATCTCATTATGATGACTTACCAAAACAAAAGCAAAAAGAAGTTAAGGAAAGCTTGAGGTCTTCGGGTGAGTATGACTCTTTGAAAAAATTAGCCATAATAAATGACGCTGACATGAGTCATTTGGATAAAGAAAGTGATAAAGCTAAATTTATGGCTGAAATTGAAGTTGATGAAGTTAGAAAAATGGTAACCAAAGAAGAGAGCTCGGAAAGCTTAAAAAAGTTTTTAACAGAATCTCCCTTGGCTGATGATTTAAGAAGGGCTGGCACTTCTGGTAATGAAAAAGAATTTACTAATAAGCTAAATGAAATATTAAAAAACTCGAAATTAAGCTTAGATTCTGCTCCGGAGAGGGCTATAATAAAAAGGTTTGAAGAATTGATGGGTTTGTCTTTTAACAGGGTAAGACCGACGGAAAATATTTCTAATCAAAAAAACAATTCAGAGCAATTAAGCGATAAAGATGAAGAAATGATTTCTACCGCATCCTCTGTTATTGGTTAAAGTTTATTTATATAAATTATGGAAAGCAAAAATTTACAATTTTTACAAAAACTAGAAGCTCTTCCCGAGGAAGTATCTGCTTTTTTGTATTCTCAGGAACTAGAAAAATATACCAGTGATATTGCTAAAAAGTTTGGCTTAAACATAGAAGTTGTTAATGATTTTTTATTGGAATTTTTTATAAATGATTTTGATTTTTTAAAGTTAGAGAGTTTAATAAAATCTCAAATTAGCAATCAAAATTTTTTTAATGAGTTGTATTGTGATTTTTTAGGAAACATTATTTTACCATTAGCCCCCTTTATAAAAGTTGACGTGGAAAAAGAGATAAAAAATAAAAATGGAGATTTAAAAAAATATCAATTAAGTATAGATGTTTTTAATGAAATAATAAATGATAAAAATTTTGAAAATTTACTTGAAGTTTCTGCTAATCTAGATAGAATTACCGACATTAAAGAAGAAGAGCGACTGTCTCTTTATTTTCTAGAAAAAGATTTAGTTGAGGTTTTAAAAAGCAACGACCCTCTTTCAGCTAAGAGAATTAATGGTTCTATTATATTTATTTTATCAAAAAATCCAGAGTTAGCTGCTAAATTTTCCAGAGCTTTTTTGTCTAATCAAGAGAAATTAACTAAAAACCTACTTATAATCAACAACAAAAAAGAAGAGCCAACTATTGCTAATTGGATAAGTAGTTTTATAAAAGAAAATGGTAGTGACAATTTTAGTAATATAGCTTTAGCTAAATTTTTAACAAGCTCAGTTAATTGCTTGTCTCTTGATGAAACCGAAAGAAAGTTGGTTAGAAAAATAATTAGACTTTACAGAAACCTTTCTTTTTTCCCAGATTCAATGTCAAATATTCCTATGGAAGAATGGGAAATAATACCCGTGGATAAAAATGCTCCAATTTCTAATGATTCATTAAATAGAAACGTGGATAGTTTAAAAAAGAATGTTACTGTTTCAGGCGATGAAAAGTTAAAAGAGGAGGAGAAGGAAGTTTTGTCAGAAGAAAACCAAAAAATAAAGGAATTGGAATTAATGTTGGAAAAATATCCCAATAAAAGTTTGGAAAGAAAGGCAATCGAAAACGAATTAAAAAAAATAAAAAAATAATTTTCTGAGTAATAAAATTTAAATATGTTTGATTA
Organism: uncultured Gammaproteobacteria bacterium; assembly: GCA_964572055.1. Classification (GTDB taxonomy): domain Bacteria; phylum Patescibacteriota; class Patescibacteriia; order Patescibacteriales; family UBA12465. The sequence continues at coordinate 10,967 of CAZNDY010000015.1, read as the reverse complement.
TTTAAACAAATTCAACAATTTAAGTGATGATATTAAGAGAGCCGTTGATAGTGATGAAGCGGTTAAAACTATTGAAGAAATTGAGAAAAAATATAAAGTTGATTTAGCTTCAACTATAATGCAAGTAGCTACTAAAGATATTAATATTAATAGCTTGCCTTTAGTTTTTTTTACTGAGTTTAACTTGGGTCAAGGTCAAGCCGAGGATTTGACAGAAGAGTTGAAGGAAAAGATTTTTTATAAAATAGCTGATTATTTAGGAATAGAAAGCAATAAGTCTAAACCAGAAGCTAAATTAGAGTCTAAGCCAGAAATTAAATTAGAAGTTGATACAACAATTAAGAAAGAAGAAGCTAAAAAAACAAATAATCTTTCTTCGGTAAAAAATAATGAACAGGTTAAAGATAGTAATCTAGCTGAAGACTTGAGGTCGCTAGGCGAAGAATTTGATGATTTAAGCGAAGATTTAAGTTATCAAGATTTTACCGATGGACATTTAAAGTCTGATTATTTAAATAAAATAAAAATTCAAGCTAACAGTATTTTTGATATTTTAAATTTAAATTTTTCGGAAGAAAACAAAAATAAATTTATTTCTTATTTGGAAAAATATTTTAAAGGTATTAAGAGCAAAATAGAGGTAAGGCAGTTTTTTGTTAAATCTGTTGAAACGGGAGGTCTTGGTTTAACTGATAAAATGGTTGATAATATTTTTATGATATCTGACAATTTGAAAGATGAGGAATATCAGGAAGTTAAAAGCAAGACTAAAGTTGATCAGGGTGTTTTAGATAAAATAAATAAACTTAGTGTGGGCAAATCTCTATCTACTAATCGTTTGCAAATGTTAGAAGCTCCAGACTCTTCTCATTTGTTGTCTTCATCCGATTCTTCTCATTTGTTGTCTTCATCCGATTCTTCTCATTTGTTGTCAGAGCCTGTTAATTTAGAAAAAAATAAATTGGTAAATGAGAAAAATAAAGAACTTTCCAATTTTGAGTTATCAGAAATGGCTAAAAAACAGAGAGAACTATTAGAGAAAATAGAGAATAAAAATAAGAAAAAAGATGAAGATGATGCTTTAAATAAAGAGTTCTTATTAAAACAAAATTCCGATTTTTCAAAATTTGAAGAAGAAATTTTGTCGGAAATTAACAAGCAGATAGAAAATGAAGTTAAAGTTATTAATGAAAAAAATAATAATTTACCAAAAACAGAAATTAAAAATATTTCATCTGCTAATAATAATTCTGACCCAGCTTCTCCTAAAAAAATAAATGAAGTTTTAAGTGGAAATAAGGTGAAAATGACTGATGTTAAAAAAGTAAAGATAATGAGCCCAGTTGATGAGATTCGTTATCTAGATTTAATTAATTTCCGTCGCCTATCCAAAGACCCCAAAGAAGCTTTGGAAAAAATTAGAGAAAAAATAAAAATTTTAGAGGGTCTTGATTATACTAAAATGATTGAAGGTATTAAGGCTTGGAGACAAAGTCCCGTTCATAAGTTATACTTAAAAATATTTTTAGATGCTGGCAACCGTGGTCTAAGTTTAGATCAGGTTGTTTCTGAGCTTCGAAGTTATGGTAAGGATTTTTTGAGTAAAGAAGAAATAGATGCTATTATTGAATTTAATAAGACTTTAAGATTTTAGTTTATGCAACAATTTACCGTTCCACAATTTATTGATGTTGAACCAAAAATTATTGGACCAATAACTGCTAGGCAGTTTATAATTTTGTTAGTGGCTGCCTTTTTGATGTTTATTGCTTATAAAACTTTAGATTTTATGGGCTTTGTTATTGCTAGTGTTCTTATTTTTGGTGTTTTTGGAACAGTTGCGTTTTTAAAAGTTAATGGTCGCCCATTTCATTATTTTGTTTTAAATTTTGTGCAAACAATTAAAAAACCAAGTTTAAGAGTTTGGAATCATAAATCATCAACTATTGAAAAGAAAGAAGAAAAAGATTTTAAGTATGAAAATATTGTTACTCGACAAAAATATTTAGATAAAACTAAGTTAGCTAAAATTTCTTTAGTGGTTGATACTAAGGGAAAATATAAAGGCGAAGATAGTGACAAGATTTTAGCTAGTGAGACTGATTTTAATTCATAAGATTATTTAGAATATGGCTGAGAAAAAATCAAAAATGCAAGCAGCTTCAACTCAACAATATTTAGATATTGCTGAAATTAAATATGACACCGTAGTAATGAAGGATGGTAGTTTAAGGGCGGTTTTGGGTGTTTCTAGTATTAATTTTGCTTTAAAAAGTGAAGATGAGCAGAATGCTATTATTTCTGCTTATGTTAGTTTTTTAAATAATTTAAACACCCCACTTCAAATTGTGATTCAATCTAGAGATTTAAATATTCAAAACTATATTGATTATTTAAAAAAATTAGAAAGAGAACAAACTAATCGCTTGTTAAAAATTCAAACAGCTGAATATATAGAGTATATAAAAGAGTTGGTGTCTATTGGTAAAATCATGAATAAAAAATTCTTTGTAGTTGTTTCTTATAATCCGGCTGGAGATAAGCGTAAAGGATTTTTTTCTCTTTTATCTGAGGCTTTAAAGCCGGCTAGCATCTTTAGATTAAAAGAAGTTAAGTTCTTGAGGTATAAAGAGTCTTTATCTAGGAGGGTTGATAGTGTTATTTCGGCATTAATGTCTTTGGGTGTTGATGTTAATCAGTTAAACACTCAAGAGTTGATTGAACTTTATTATGGTTTTTATAATCCAGAGACAGTTAAAAATCAAGTTTTAACTGATATTGGTAATTTGCAAGTAGAATTATAAAATATTTTTATGATAGATTTAAAAAGTCAAAGACAAGATTTAGAAAAGAAAAAAAAGAAAGGCATTGTTGAAGAGGAATTGCAACGTTTTAGTGCTAAGGAAGAGGATATTAATATTACTAGAGAGTTAATTGAAGAAGAGAAAGCTTTGCTTCGCGGGGCTTTATCTGTTAGAGACTTAATTTCTCCTGCTAGTTTTAAAGTTAATCCTACTTATTTAATGTTGGGGCAGAAATTTTTAAGAACAATTTTTGTAATAACTTATCCAAGATATATAAGCGTTGGTTGGTTTGCTCCTATTATTAATTTAAATGAGTGCTTTGATGTTTCAATGTTTTTTTATCCGGTTAAAAGCGCTATTATTTTGAAACAATTAAAGTCTAGAGTAGGTAATTTAGAGGCTCAAATTATGTCTGATTCTGAGAAAGGAGCCCCAAGAGATCCAATTAGAGAAACAGCTTTGCGTGATATTGAGGCTTTGAGGGATTCTTTAACTCAAGGAACTGAAAGATTTTTTCAATTTGGTTTGTATATAACTATTTACGCCGATGATTTAGAGCAATTAGATCGTTTATCTGATCAAGTTGAAGATGTTTTTGGGTCTAGATTAGTTTATTCTAAGAGAGCTTTTTATCAAGCAGAGCAGGGATTTAATTCTTGTTTGCCTATAGGTAACGATGATCTTTATATTACTTTTAACATGAATTCGTCTCCTATCGCTTCTTCTTTCCCTTTTATTTCTAGCGAATTGACTAGCGATAGGGGGGTTCTTTATGGAATAAATCGTCATAATAATAGCTTGATTTTATTTGATCGCTTTAGTTTACAAAATGCTAATTCGGTTGTTTTTGCCACTTCTGGTGCCGGTAAAAGTTATTGTATTAAATTAGAGGTTTTGAGGTCATTAATGATGGGTTCAGATGTAATTGTTATTGATCCTGAATATGAGTATAAACATTTATCAGATGCTGTCGGTGGTACTTATATAAATATTTCTTTGGCTAGTGAAAGTAAAATTAATCCTTTTGATTTACCGAGAGCCATTGGTGGCGAAGCTAAGCCAAAAGATATAATTAGAAGTGCTGTTATTACTTTGAAGGGCTTAGTTCGTTTAATGACAGGGGCTTTAAATTATGATGAAGATTCTGTGGTTGACAGAGCTTTGCTTGAAACTTATGCCAAAAAAGACATTACTCCTGATTCTGATTTATCACAAATAGAACCACCAGTACTGTCAGATTTTCAACAGGTTTTAGATGGTATGGAAGGTGGCTCTGATTTGGCTCAAAGACTTAAAAAATACACAGAAGGTACTTTTTCCGGTGTTTTAAATAATCCAACCAATGTTGAAATGAATAATCAAATGGTTTGTTTTTCTGTTAGAGACTTGGAGGATGAGCTTCGACCGATGGCTATTTATACTATTGTTAATTATATTTGGAATGTGGTTAGAAGTGAAACCAAAAGAAGAGTTTTGATTATTGACGAGGCTTGGTGGATGATGCAGAACGAAGATAGTGCCAAGTTTATTTTTGCTTTAGTTAAAAGATGTCGTAAATATTATTTAGGTGTTACTACTATTACTCAAGATGTTAATGATTTTTTAACTTCTCCTTATGGTAAGGCTATTGTTACTAATTCATCTTTACAGATTTTATTAAAACAGTCTCCAGCGGCTATTGATTTAGTTCAAAAAACGTTTATGTTGACCGAAGGTGAAAAGTTTTTACTTTTAGAATGCGGAGTTGGTGAGGGTATTTTCTTTGCTGGCAACAAACATGTAGCTATTAAAATAGTAGCTTCTTATAGCGAGGATCAATTAATAACTTCCGACCCTCGTCAATTGTTAGAACAAGAAGAAGCTAAGAAAGAGTTTGCTCGCAAACAAAGAGAACAAGAGGAAAATAATTAAAAATAAAAAATAATTTTAAAAAAATATGGAAAATAACAAGAAAAAAATAGGCAAGATTTTAATAGCTATTCTTTTTATTTTGATTTTATTGTTCGTGTATTTTGCTTTTTTGGGTGGTGATAAAAAAAATCCTTTTTCTAAGCCAGAAGAGAAAGTGGAAGAAAAAACAGAACAGCAAAAATATGAAGAAATGAAAGCAGAAAGTGAAATAATTTATACTTTTGATGAAGAGTTGGAAAGGAATAGGGAGTGGAGTGAAGAAGATTTTAAAAAAATGGCAGCTAATTTTGCTGAAAGATTTGGTTCTTATTCTAGTCATGGTAATTATGAAAATATAGTTCAATCTAAATATTTGATGACCAAAGAGATGAAGTCTTGGGCTGATTCTTATGTTGTTGATTTAAAAAATAACTCAGAATATTCAGGTGAGTTTTATGGAATGACATCTAAGGTTTTTGTTTCGCCTGAGATAGAAAATTTTAATCCAGAAAGTGGTCAGGTCGAGGTTCTTGTTTTCACTCAAAGATTTGAGACTAAGGAGACGGGAGAAGAAAGTGTTTTTAATCAAAATATAAAAATAAATTATATTAAGGAAGGGGGAGAGTGGTTAGTTAATAGCGCCTCCTGGCAATAATTATTAATTACAAAGATATGAATAAATCCAAACAGAAAGAAGGCGTCAAGGAAATAAAAAAAACTAGAGGGGCCGTGAAAAATAAGACTACAAAAAAAATAGTTAAAAAAGAAATTGCCAAGAATAAAGAGGGCATTAAAAAGCAAAAAGATTATTTTGGCCTTATTTTTGTTTCAGTTTCTATTTTAATGTTTTTAGTTTTAATTTTTTCTTTGGCCTGGTTTAAAAATTCTCTTTTTTTAGCAAAGGACATGGTTGAAATTGAAAAAATTAAAAATATTTCCAAAATAAGTGAAGCAGATGATCCATTTTTAAACATGCAAAATCAAAAAAATGAAAATCTTACTAATCCTATTATTAGTAATTTAGATCCAGTTTTGGGAGAAAATTCTTCTAAAAAAATAAAAATTTTTTATTTTGCTGATTTTAATTGTTCTTTTTGTTTTGAGCAAGTTCAAATTATTAAGAACGTTTTTAATAAGTATCAAGATAAAATTGCGGTTACCTGGAAGGATTATCCAGACACAAAAGATAAAAAAGGATTTTCTTATCAAGCTGCTCGAGCTGCTCGTTGCGCTCAAGAGCAAAATAATTTTTGGGCTTATAGTGATTTGCTTTATAAAGAAGGAGAAAGATTTTCTACTTTAAACAATGATTTATTTTTAGTTTTGGCTGGAAAAGCTGGTTTAAATTTAGACAGTTTTTTGTCATGTATGAATGAAAATAATGTTGATAATTTGATCTTAAATAATATTATCGAGGCGGAGAATCTAGGCGTTCTAGGTATTCCCTATATTTATATTAATGATAGAGATTTTTTAGGGAATCTTGATCAAGACGAACTAGAAGAGATAGTTGAAAATGAATTGAGAAAAAATGAATAGTATTTATGTCTTCTAAAATAAAAACAATTTTTGAATGTCAAAATTGCGGCGCCCAATTTCCTAAATGGAGTGGGCGTTGTTTAGAGTGTGGTAGTTGGGGAACTTTATCAGAAAGTCTTTCTGATGATAAAAAAAATAATGAGAAAAGCGTTATAGACAAAATAGCTTCGGCTGAAGTTGTTAATTTAGAAAATATTTCTGGCTTGTTATCTGATAGGTTTAAAACTGGGGTTTCGGAGTTAGATCGTGTTTTAGGTGGTGGTCTTATTCAGGGGTCCTTGATTTTACTTAGTGGCGAACCAGGTGTCGGAAAGTCCACCTTACTAGCACAAATTTCTGATTCAATAGTTAAAAATAATAAAAATTTTTCTAAGGTCTTATATGTCTCTGGTGAGGAGTCAGCTGGTCAAGTAAAGTTAAGATTAGAAAGATTAAAATGTAATTTAAAATATTTTGACTTTGTTAGTGAAACTAATTTAGAAAAAATAATTGCAACAGCTATTAAAAATAAGCCGGATCTTTTAATAGCCGATTCAATTCAGACTATTTATTCAGCCCTTCTTCCTAGTGAAGCTGGTGGTGTTAGTCAAATTAGAGCTATTGCTGTTAAATTTATGGAGCTGGCCAAGAAGTACAACATTCCTGTTTTTTTAATTGGTCATATCACCAAAGATGGTCAAGTAGCTGGACCAAAATCATTAGAACATATAGTGGATGTTGTTTTATCTTTAGAAAATGATGGTCGTGGATCTTATTCTATTCTTCGTTCCAGTAAAAATCGTTTTGGTAGTGTTAATGAGGTTGGTGTTTTGGAGATGACTAGTTTTGGTTTTGAGGAAGTCAAAAACACTAGCTCTGTTTTTTTAGACAATGATTTATCACATTCATTTCCCGGCTCTAGTTTTTCTTGTGTGGTTGAAGGTAATCGTCCTTTTTTAATTAATGTTCAGGCTTTAGTTAGCAGAACAGTTTTTGGTTATCCTCAAAGAAAGTCGTCTGGCTTTGATTTAAATCGTTTGCAAGTTTTATCAATGGTTATATCTAAAAAGCAAAAGTTGGATTTAATGAACCAGGATATTATTTTAAATATTGTTGGTGGTTTAAGAGCTAGTGATCCAGCTTTAGATTTGGCAGTTTGCCTGTCAATTACTTCTTCTTTTTTAAACCAAGAAATTTTAGGTAAAACTGCTGTTTTAGGAGAGCTAGGTTTGGGGGGAGAGCTTCGGCCAGTTTCTTATCTTGACATGCGTCTGAGAGAAATTGAAAAAATGGGTTTTACTGATGTTTTATTGCCGAACTCCTTATCAGAATCAGAGAAGGAGAGAATGAAAGGTAATTTTAAAAAATTAAAATTTATTTTTAGTAGAAATTTAAGTGAAGCTATTAAAAATATTTTTAATATTAAAGAAAAATAAATATTTTTTTAAATAAAAAAAGAAGCGGAATATTTTTCCGCTTTTTTTGTTTTGGAATTTTAATTCATTCCCCACAAGAGATTTTTAAACAAAATCTCTGTAGTTAATAAATTTTTAATTCCTAAAATTTTTTTACCTGCTTTTCTTAGCGATTTGGCAGCTTTTTCGATGTGACTTGCTGTTTCTTGCAAGTGATCTCTCATATAACCGTTTTTTCTTTCGTCGTTGGGATCATTCAGGAACTTGATTTCTTTCCAGGGGACTGTTTTTAGTCCCTGATCACCGATTCGACTTTCAGTAAATACAACATCGGCATGCCAAACACCCTTTATGGGTCGTAGGTTAAAATAACATACAGCTTCCTGCCCAAAAATTGGGTCTGGAGTTTTAATGATTACTAAATCCATCCTTTTAATTTTTAGGTTAAACTTAATGTGCAATGAATGTACTATATCATATTTGAAATAAAATGTCAATGCCTATAAAAATAAAAGATAATATTTTCTTTGACAAATTATTCTAAATATGTTATTATTGCCTAAAATAATTAATAATATAAAATATGAGTGATATTAAATTCTTTCGTGATTTATATAAACATCCAGATGTTTATGGTCAAAAATTAAGTCGAGAAGAAAAAGAAGAAATTGAAGAATATAATAAAAACAAACCTCAAAGAGAGAGGGATTTGTCAGAAAAAAAGTTTGGTCCAACAGCTCAAAAATATTATGAATCAGTTGAATTAATTAAATCAGCTGATTTAAAGTCCGGAATTGACAACCAAGCAGAAAGGGAGATAATTGAATCTCGCAAAAAAATTATTTTAAATTATTTTTCTAAAGTATTAGAAGATGTTAAAAATTATTTAACTCAGGTTACTAGATTGGAATTACAAAAAAAAGATAGCTATGATGATTTAGAAAAATATCAAGCAGCTATTTCTAGCTCTGATGGTCTGCGTCGGTCTTATCATAATACTTTGATTTCTGATTTAAAAATATTGGTTCGTTTAATTAATATTAATTTTAATAAAGATTTTCCGGAAGAAATTAGACTACGAGCAGAGGCTAAAGCACAAGATAGAAAAAGTTTTTCTTTTGAACAACTAAAAGATGTAATGTCTCAAAGAGAGTATTTTGAATTTCCTTATAAACAAGGTGTTTTTATAGACATGAATAGGATGCCAAAAGATCCTCAAGGAGAAAGAGAATACATAGCTTCTTGGGCTTTTGATATTTATAGTGATTTGACTAGATTATCTAAAAAAATAATCAAAGAAGACAGATAAAAAAATCCCCTCAAATGTTTGAGGGGATTTTGCTAGTAGGTTCTTTTCAATTCTTTAACTGTCTTGATGACAAGTTTTCGTGCCATTTTATAAATCTCGGCATTACTCAACCTGCCTATCTCTATGTGTTTGGACAGTTCTCTTTTGAATTCTTCTAATCCTTCTAACTCTTTCTCGCTTTTTTCTCCTATGAGTTTTTCTTGTTGAATTTCATAGTGAGAATTAACTAGAAACTGAGCTTTGGTTATTAGCTCAATTTCTTCTTTTCTTTCAATTTCTTGATAAAGAAAATTTTTATCCATCTCATTTGTTTTAATGTGCTTGATATTTATATCATTTATAATAAAAAAAGTCAAGCCTTGACAGTGGTTTCTATTTTATTTATAATCTTAGCAGTCAAATACTTAGACTGCTAAAATATAAAAATTAATTTTAAATAAAATGTTTAATAAATTTACTAATAAATCACAGGAAATGATAATTAACGCCCAAATGATTGCTACTGATTTTGGTCAGCAATACATTGAGGGACTTCATCTTTTACTGGCTTTAAATCAACAGGCTGAAAGTTTGGTTAGGGTTGTTTTAGAAAGGTTAAAAATAGACCCAGAGTTAATTGAAAACTATACTATTGTTGAAATAAAAAAATTACCTAAATTTAAGGGTTATCAAAATAATACTTCTAGGAATAATTTTGAAGGAGTTCAGTCTGTCCAAGGAACGGGTGAGGTGGCCGCTATTTTTGATAGAGCTAAAAAAGAAGCTGATCGCATGGGTGATGAATTCATTTCCACTGAACACATTTTTTTAGCTTTAATTGGAATTAAATCTCCGGCACAGAATGTTTTGTTTGGTTTTAAAATTGATTATAATCAAGTTTTGGAAATTTTAAAGGAACTTCGAGGTAATCAAAAAATAAGCGACCCTGATCCAGAAAATAAATTTAGAACTTTAGAAAAATATACAGTTAATTTAACTGAAATGGCTCGTCAAGAAAAACTTGACCCAGTTGTTGGGCGTGATACAGAGATTCGTCGCATTATGCAAGTTTTACTTCGTCGTACAAAAAATAACCCAGTTTTAATTGGTGAAGCTGGAACAGGAAAGACAGCTATCGTCGAAGGTTTGGCTCAAAGAATAGTTAGTGGAGATGTCCCCGAAATGTTAAAAGACAAGGAGGTAGTTTCTCTTGATTTAGGAGCACTAGTTGCTGGGGCTAAATTTAGAGGTGAGTTTGAAGATCGCTTGAAATCAGTTTTAAAAACTATTAAATCTCAAGGCGGAAAAATAATTTTATTTATTGACGAATTACATACTTTAGTTGGTACTGGTGCTTCAGAAGGGTCAATGGATGCTTCTAACATGCTAAAACCGGCTTTAGCTAGGGGTGAGATTAGAACAATTGGAGCAACCACCACCAAAGAGTATCAAAAATATATAGAAAAAGATGCTGCTCTAGAGAGAAGGTTTCAACCTATTTATGTAGCCGAACCAAGCATTGAAGATACAATTTCTATTTTGAGGGGTATTAAAGAAAAATATGAAGTTCATCATGGAGTTAGAATTACTGATGAAGCTTTAGTATCAGCGGCTAAGCTTTCCAGTCGCTATATTACTGATCGTTTTTTACCAGACAAGGCAGTTGATTTAGTTGATGAAGCTACTTCGGCTTTAAGAATGGAAATAGATTCTATGCCAGAAGAATTGGATAACATGAAAAGAGAAATTAAAAGAATGGAAATTGTAAAGGCTGGTTTGGCGGCAGGAGAAAAAGAAAATTCGAATGTTAAAAAAACAAAATTAAATAAAGATTTAGAGGAATTAAAAGAAAGGGCTAATCAATTAGAGATTCATTGGAATAATGAAAAAGATATTATATCTAAAATTAGAGAGTCAAAAAGGAAAATTGATGAATTTAGAATGGAAGCTGATATTATTGAGCGTCGTTGAGATGATTTAACTAAGGTGGCTGAAATTAGGTATTCTCTGATTCCTCAATTAGAAAAAGAAGTTAAAAAACAGCAAGATGAC
>CAZNDY010000014.1:0-17531 GCA_964572055.1 uncultured Gammaproteobacteria bacterium | reverse complement strand
GTTTTATTTTTTATTTCATTTATATAATTTTGTACTTCTTGCCAATTTTTAATTTTAGCTTTTAATTTTAAAACTAATTTATTTTCCGGAGCCAAAACAACATAAGAACAACCAAAAATAGTGTCTATCCTAGTTGTAAAAACTTTTATTTTTTCTGAAAAACCATCAATTTCAAAATCAATCTCAGCACCTTCTGATTTGCCAATCCAGTTTTTTTGACTAGTCTTAATATATTCTGGCCAATCCAAGTCATCAAGATCAGCTAATAATTTTTCAGCATAATCGGTGATTTTCAAAAACCATTGCTTCATATTTTTTTGCTCAACCACACTTTCACATCTCTCACATTTTCCATCAATTACCTCTTCGTTGGCCAAGCCAGTTTTACAAGAAGGACACCAATTAATAGGCGCATCCTTTTCATAAGCTAAACCCATTTTAAATAATTTTAAAAATATCCACTGGGTCCATTTATAATATTTGGGATCAGTTGTATCTATTTCCCTATCCCAATCAAAAGAAGGTCCAAAACTTTTAATTTGTCTACGAAAATTTTCAATATTTTTTTTAGTAAAGTCACCCGGATGTTTTTTATTCTTAATAGCAAAATTTTCAGCTGGTAGACCAAAAGCATCCCAACCCATGGCATTTAAAACATTATAACCATTCATTCTTTTAAAACGAGAAAAAATGTCCACGGCTGTTTGCCCCTTAACATGACCAACATGAACTCCAGCCCCTGAAGGATAGGGAAATTCAACTAAGCTATAAAATTTTTTCTTATTTTTATCAATTTCAATTTTATATGTTTTATTATCCTCCCAATATTTCTGCCACTTTTTTTCTATATTTTTATAATCATACATATTTTATAGTTGCAATGTTAAAAATTATTTTTTTTCTTCTTTCATAGAAATAGCTTTAACTGGACATTCTTTGGCGCACAAACCACAGCCCTTGCAATAATCATAATCAACCTTAGCTTTAATTCCATTTTTAGTTTTTGCTAATTTAACTGCACTGTCAGGACAAATTTTTTCACAAAGTCCGCAGGCAATACATTTATCAGTGTCTATTTCGGGACGATATGATCTCCAAGATCCAGTTTTATTTTCTAAAGAAGAATTTGGTTTAACTATCATAAATTTTATTTTAAATTATAAGTTTTTTTAATGGCTAAAATATTTTTCTCAATAACATCCTTATCTTTATCGGCAAATTTTTCTTCAATAGCTAAAATAATAGATTTTAAACTTATTAAATTAGGAACTTTAGCTAAAGCCCCTAAAATGGAAGTGTTAACAATATTTTTTTTAAAAATCTCTAAAGCAATACTACTGGCATCAACCAAAATTAAATTATTTTTTTTAAAATTTTTTGGCAAAACTTTTTCTTTTTCAATTTTTAAAAAAAGCTTATCCATACTCTCCTTAGAGTTAACAACAATTATGGTTTCTTTTTTAATACCAGCAAAAATATTAGCCCTACCAATTAAACTATCGTCTTGAATTATTAATATATCAGGCCTATAAACATGCTCTCTACTTAAAATTTCTTCATCAGAAACCCTAACAAAAGATTGGATGGGAGCACCACTTCTTTCCACGCCAAAATTAGGAAAGGCTTGAGATTTTTTACCATCCTTAAAAAAAGCAATAGCTAATATTTCAGAAGCAGCTACCACTCCTTGACCTCCTCGACCATGAATTCTTATTTCTAACATATTTTTTATAATTACAAATTTTTATTTAATATTATTTCATCTAAAAATTTTGAAAAAGGTTCAAGAGGAATTAAACCTTCGTGAATTTTTTCTCCATTAATAAACCAAGCGGGAGTCCCTCTAATCTCTAAAAACTGACCATCAACTACTGCCTGAAAAATAAAATTATAATATTTATCACTATTTAAGCAGTCAGAAAAAGATTTTAAATCAGTCACACCAGCCATTCTGGCAACAGAAGCTAAATTATCCAAGCTAAATTCTCCCTGTAATTCAAATAACTTATAATACATTGGCCAATATTTACCCTGATCACCAGCACATAAAGCTGCTGTTGCTAAAGCTAAAGAATCATCACCCAGGACAGCAAAATCTCGAGAAATTATTTTTACTTTTTGTCCATATTTAACCGACAAAGAAGTAATCACTTCTGATGCTTTTTTACAATAAGGACAATTAAAATCAGAGAAAACAACTATACTGATTTCAGCATCTTTATTGCCTATATACGGAGCATCACTACCCTCAACTATCGATAACATCATCTCTCTAGTCTTTTCATTTTCTAAACGAGCATCAGAATTAATTTCAAAAGAATCTTGAGATGAAAAATAAAAATCTCTAAACCCTTCATTGGTGAGAACTTTAAAAATTAAAAACAAAGAAGCTACTGAAAAAATTATAATAATATAAACAAAAAACAAAAGCAAAATTCCCCACCATTTTTTATACCAACGGCGACGAGATCTTTTGAGTTGACCACGATCCCTTAAATATTTAATCTTATCTTCTAAATTCATTGATTATTTATTAAATATAGTGTAAGATAATAGTATAATATCACAAAAAATAAGTACTGTAAATTTAAATTTAAAAAAAATATGAAATTAATTTCCTGGAACGTTAATGGATTAAGAGCTATACTCAAAAAAAACTTTATTGAATTTTTAAATCAAGAAAAACCAGACATACTAGCTCTTCAGGAAATAAAAATATCAGAAGACAAAAAAAAATTAGAAAATTTTAATTTTCCAGGATATCAAGAATTTTGGAACCCGGCCAAAAGACCAGGCTACAGTGGAACATTAATTTTATATAAAAAAAATTTAAAAATATTGAATAAAAAAAACGGTCTAGGCCTGGAAGAATTTGATCAAGAAGGTAGAATTCAAACCATTGAAACTAAAGATTTTTATTTATTAAATGCTTATTTTCCAAATTCTAACGATTTACTAAGTCGACTCCCCTATAAGCTTAAATTTAACGAGGAAGTTTTAAAATATTTAAAAAAATTAAATAAAAAAAAGCCCCTTATAATTACTGGGGATTTTAATGTAGCTCATCAAGAAATTGATATAGCCAGGGCCAAACCAAATGAAGGCAAGGCTGGGTTTACTAAAGAAGAAAGGGATTGGATGTCAAAATTATTACAAAACGATTTTATTGATTCATTCAGAGAACTAAATCCTCAAAAAATACAATATTCATGGTGGAGTTATCGAGCCGGAGCTCGAAAAAAAAATATTGGCTGGAGAATAGATTATTTTATCAACTCCAAAAAAATAATTAAAAAAATAAAAAGAGCTTATATTCTTGACCAGGTTCTAGGATCTGATCATGCACCAATTGGACTAGATTTAAAATAAAAATATGAAAAAAATAAAAAATATTAAAAAAGAAAAAACTCAAATATTAGAAGGTTCAAGAGCGATTGCTCTAACAATTAACAATATTAATCCCGATGTAATTTCAGCTTACCCAATCACCCCCCAAACTCATATAGTTGAAGATTTAGCCAAAATCAAAGCTAACGGCGAGGGCCAATATGAATATGTTAGGGCCGAGAGCGAATTTGCAGCCGCCTCAATAATACTAGGCGCTTCAGCTAGCGGATCAAGAACCTACAGTGCCACTAGCTCTCAAGGACTGCTTTTAATGACTGAGGTTATATACAATATTTCTGGAATGAGACTACCCATAGTAATGACTCTGGCCAACAGAGCTATTTCAGCCCCAATTAATATTTGGAACGACCAGCAGGATGCTATGGCCATTAAGGACGCTGGCTGGATAATGTTTTTTGCGGAAAACAACCAAGAATCAGTTGAACAACATATTTTAGCCTACAAAATAGCCGAAAAAATAAAAATTCCGGTTATGGTCAATATTGATGGATTTATATTAACCCACTGTTATGAAGAAGTGAAAATTTATGATAAAAAAATCATCAACAAATTTTTACCAAAATATAAAGCTAAAGCTGGAGAGTTTTTAGATCCTAAAAACCCAATTACCATGGGAGCTTTTATGAACCCTCAATATTATCAAAAATCAAGAGAAGATTTATACAACGACTTTCAAAAATCAATCAAAGAAATAGACAAAGAATATTTTTTAATGCATAAAATTCTAGGAAATAAAATCGAAAAAAATAATAACTCTTGGTTCGAATATTATGGGCCAAAAAATGCTAAAACAATAATAGTGGCCATGGGATCAACAATTGGCACAATTAAATCTTTGGCTAAAAAGGAAAAAGATGTAGCTGTTTTAAAAATAAAAACTTATCGCCCCTTTCCTCATCAAGAAATAAAAAAAATATTAAAAAATTGCCAAAATATAGCTGTGGTTGAAAAAGCTGTTAGCTTTGGAACTTTTGGCTCGCTCTATTTAGATATTAATATTTGTAAAGATAAGCAAACAATTAAAAACTTTATTGGAGGTTTGGGAGGAAAAGATATTGGTGAACAAGACATAAAAAAAATAATAAAAGATTTTAAAAAATATAAAGAATTAAATTTTATATAAAAATATGATTAATTCCATCAAAAAAATAATTAAAAAAGGACATGAACATAAAATTACTGGTTGGCCATATTTTTTTGTAATGATGTTTCTGTTAATTTTTATGATGCAGCTTATAATGTTAATTATTTTACTTAAACAATAAAAATATGATTAAAAAATATTTAAAAATATTTATCCTGTCTTTATTTCTTTTTAATTCTTCGCTATCTTTAGCAAACGCCAGTGACCCAATTATTTTTTATCCTCAGGTTACTATCCCTGGGTCTGAATTTACTAAAGGAGTGGAACATAAAATAGAAGATTCTACAACGAGCATAGCCAAATATATTAAAGCTATATATGATTATTTATTATCTATAGTTGGAATAACTGCCGCTGTTGTTTTAATGGTTGGCGGTATAATGTGGTTAACTGCTGGTGGTAGTAGTGAAAGAGTTGGGCAGGCTAAAAGCTGGATTAGCGGAAGCATAACTGGTCTGGTTTTAGCTTTAACATCTTACTTAATAATGCAAACTATAAACCCTCAATTGGTTAGTTTTGCCCCCACTGAAGTTCCTGAAATAAAACCAGCTATTTATGGTTGTTGCTCGTTTGAAAATTCACTAAGTATTCCGAATGCTAGATTAACTTCTGACATAGAATGCTATAAAATACACACCAGTGACACCGTTAAAGAAAAGATGCCGATACCAAGTTCGGTTAATGAAGGGCGAGAGACATTAAGTCAATATATAAAAAGAGCTCATGACGGTAGTTTAATATCCTATTTAAACAGCAATGCTAATACTGAGCGCTTTAATAAAGAAAAAAAACCAAATTATAAAACTAGACAATGTGAAGAAATGTATTATTGTCGCATATTTAAAACAAGGCAGGATTGTAATGAGTATGGATGTACCACAGTGGTTACGACTAATATATTGCTAGAAACAACACCTGAAATATGCCAGGAGCATGGCAATGGTAATGAAGCTAGAATATTATCAAGAGAGCAGGTTGACGAAGATCCAGCCTTAAAATCACTATTATCACAAACATGTGCTGGAAGAGAGGGTTCTAGCTGTAATGATTCTTCATCAACTTACTGTTATTGTATAAATGGCACAGCATTTTTAGGCAGAGGAATAGCTACTGAACCTTGTGGAAATGATGGTGGAATTTGTGTACCAACTGGTCAATATCCGGGAGGACTGAAAGATGAAAATGGCAATGATTATTATTGCGAACAAACCTGGTATGGAGGAGTAAAAAGGGATAGAGGAGGTAGAAGTTGTGGAAGCAATCTAAGTTGTTGTCGTCCAAATTACATTCACTTAATGTACAAACAATTAATGGGTCTATAAAAATATGAAAGAAAAAATAAAAAATATATCATCTGGACATAACGCTTGCGCTGGTTGCGGACAATTATCAGCGGTTCAATCTGTAATGCGAGCCCTAGACAAAGACACTATCATTGCTAACGCCACTGGTTGTTTGGAGGTTACTACAACTCCTTATCCTCAAAGTGCTTGGGGACTTCCTTGGATACACTCCTTATTTGAAAATCCAGCCGCCGTGGCTACTGGAATCTTAGCTGCTTTAAGAAAACAAAAAAACAACAAAACCAAGGTTGTTGTTATGGCTGGCGATGGAGGAACTTTTGATATCGGCATGGGAGTTATTAGCGGAATGTGGGAAAGAAAAGAAAATATATTATATATTTGTTATGACACAGAGTCATATTCTAATACCGGTTTTCAAGCCTCAGGTGCTACTCCTTATGGAGCCTCAACTAGCACCTCACCTAAGGGCAACCAAGAAAAATGTCAAATAAAAAAGAACTGCGATTTAATTAATAAAGTGGGTAATCATCTACAAAAAAAAGACATGATAAAAATTGCCCTAGCCCATGAAGTCCCTTATGTTGCCCAAACAACAGCTGGTTATCCCAATGATATATATAACAAAGTGAAAAAAGCCTTAGAAATAAAAGGACCAGCCTATATTCAAATTTTATCACCCTGCATTCCTGGATGGGGAATTAAAACCGATGAAGCTGTAGAAATTGGAAAACTAGCCAACCAAAGTAATTTCTACCCCTTACTGGAGTACCTAAATGGAGAATTAATTTCTGGTGGATTTAATCCAGAAGAAACAGCTGAAAAATATAAAGAAACATACATAAAAAAACAAAAAAGATTTAAATAATTTCTTAAAATCAAAATAAAAAAAAGAACACTTTCATTGTTGTTCTTTTTTTATTGAAAAATATTTATAATTTTTTTAAATTAAACTTTAAAATCTTTTATCCATGGCCAAATTAGCTAAGCGATCAGCCTCTTTGTTTTTTTCTCGAGGCACATGAATAAATTTAATATTTTTAAAATTTTGAGATAAATTGTAAACTTCTAAAAATAGAGGGGCTAACTCTTGATTCTTAACTTTGTATTCCCTCTTTAACTGTTTCACAACCAGCTCACTGTCCAAAAAACACTCAACCTCCTGAACATTAAATTCTTTAGCTTTTTTAAGGCCCTCTATCAAGGCCTTATATTCAGCCTGATTATTAGTTGTTTCACCTAGATATTTAGAAACTTCGGCTATTTTATTTTTTTCTTGGTCATATAAAACGGCCCCTATTCCAGCTGGACCAGGATTACCTCGAGCACCACCATCAGAAAAAATTATTATTTTTTTATTCATAAATTAATATAAGATTTATTGCACCGAGAACTTACTCTCAAAAATTAAAAAGATAAAATAATAAAAAATAAATTTTTATTTCTTAATATCAATAATTTTTAATTGAATATCATGATTGCCGTTAAAATTATTAAATTCTAAATTATAAACAACACTGACTCTATCACCAACGTTTAAATCAGAATATTTTTTAGTCCCACCGAAAGAAATGCCCCAAAAATTTTTTAGACTATTTTTTTTATCATCTAAAAACCTAAATTTAATATGCTGACCTTCATTGCCCATTTTAACAAGATCAATAATTTTAAGATCAAAAGAAGCCATTTTAGGGGCTGGATTAGATTGTCCAAAAGGAGCCATTTCCTCTAAGCCTTCGACCAATAAATCGTTAATATCATCAAAATCTAGTTCTAAATCTATTTTTATTTTAGGGGTTAAAACACTTTCGTCTAAAATTTTATCAGCTTTTTCTTTTAGTCTATCAATAAATAAAAAAGTATTGTGATCTCCTATTATCGAAAAACCACCTGCCATTGGATGTCCGCCATATTTATATAAAACATCTTTATTCTCTTCTAAAACTTCTACCAAATTAAAACCCTCAATACTTCGACCGCTTCCTTTATAGATTTCTTTTTGTTGTCCATTTTCATCTTCAAATATTTCACTAGTTTTAGCAATAACTAAGGTTGGCCGATAATATTTTTCAGCTATCTTTCCAGCCACTAAACCAATAACTCCTTCGTTCCAAGCATCTTCTTTAGAATTTTTTACTATAATAATTTTAGGTAAATCCTCTGGATTTATTTGACTCTCAGCTGAAGACATCAGTTCTTCGGTTATTTTTTGTCGTTCAAAGTTTTTATTATTTAAATCTTCAGCTAAATTTTTAGCCTCTTGCTCATCTTTAGTTATGAGAAGATTTAAAGCAGAATTCGCATGTTTAATCCGACTAGCAGCATTAAGTCTGGGACCTAATTGAAAACCAATATTATAAGAATTTAATTCTCCGCTTAAACCAGCAACACTAATTAATTCCTGCAAACCCAACCTTCTAGTTTGGTTTAAAGCATCTAAACCTTTTTTAACTAATAGTCTATTTTCACCCAATAAAGAAACCATGTCAGCCACAGTTCCCAAGGCCACCAAATCCAAACTACGATTAATCAATCTTTTTTTATCCTCTTCTTCTAGTTTTGATTTTTTAATTAAAGCTGAAGCTAACTTAAAAGCAACGCCAACACCCGCTAAAAACCTAAAGGGATAATCAGAGTTTTCATCGGCTGGATTTATCAATAAACACTCCGGCAAGTCTTCTTTTTTTTCTGGAAGAGTATGATGATCGGTAACAATAACATCCAATCCCAGGCTTTTAGCATAAGCAACCTCTTCCTTGTTTCTAATGCCATTATCAACTGTAATTATTAATCCAAAATCATCTTTTTTTATTTCTTCAATAGCGCCTTTATTTAAACCATAACCCTCACTAACTCTATCTGGTAAATAAAAATCAACTTTAGCCTTAAAAACAGAAAAAATATCATAAAGCAAAGCCGAGGAAGTAACTCCATCAGCATCGTAATCACCATAAATCATTATTTTACTACCCTGTTTAATGTGCTTAATTATCAGTTCAATAGCCTTGTCCATGTCTGAAAAAAGAAAAGGGTCGAAAAAATCTAAATCATCTAAATTAAAAAACCAAGAAAAATCTTCTTTAGTTTTAAGTCCACGATTATAAAGAAGTTGTAATATAAACTGATTTTTATCAAAATTTTCCTCTAAAATTTTATCTGTAATTTTAGGATAAAACTGCCATATTTTTTCCATAAAAAATTATTTATTATTAAAAGACCATCATCAAATTCAAAGATTTAATAAAAGAATTTAATAACAAAAAAACAATAGTTAGAAAAAAGTAAAAGACATTGTCCAGGCAATCATTGAAAAAATTATAATTGCTGATAAAATAGTCCAAACAATTTTTATTAATTTTTCTTTCTTTTTTTTACGCATAATTCAGTTATTTTTTTAAAATTTTAACAAAAGTATCTGGCGGAATATCAACACTACCCTTACCAGCAGCCATCATTTTCTTTTTTCCTTTTTTTTGTTTTTCTAATAATTTTCTTTTACGAGAAACATCGCCACCATAAAGTTTGGCTGTAACATCTTTTCTCATAGCTGACAACCTTTCAGCAGCAATAACCTTGCCACCAATAGCCGCTTGAATTTTTAAAACAAACATCTGCTTTGATAAAGATTCCTTTAAAATATTTACCACTTCCTTGCCTCTTCTGAAAGCATCATCTCGATAAACAATAGTTGATAAAGCCTCAACCGGCTCTTCGGCTACTAAAATATCCATCTTAACTACATCAGCCTCTTGATAATTTAAATATTCATAATTAATTGAAGCATAACCAGCACTCAAACTTTTTATTTTATCATAAAAATCAGTTAAAATAGCCGACATTGGCATATCATAATGAAGAATAACTCTCTGTTCATCAGCGCCAGAAGAAATATATTCTGTATTTTTATAAACGCCTCTTTTTTCTTGAGAAAGTTGCATAATGCCACCCATATATTCTTTGGGGGTTATAATGTCTAATGACACCCAAGGCTCTTCTATCTTTAAAGTTTCTGTAGGGTCAGGCAACCTTTGAGGCGTTCTGATAATAACTTCCTCTCCATTTTTCTTATAAACTTTATAAGCAACACTTGGAATGGTAACTATTAAATCTAAATTATATTCTCGTCTTAACCTTTCTTGAAAAATTTCTAAATGAAGAAGTCCTAAAAAACCACAGCGAAAACCAAAGCCTAAAGCATCGGATCTTTCTGGCTCATAAACTAAAGCACTATCATTTAATTTTAATTTATCCATTGCTTCACGTAAGTCCTCAAGATCGCTTCCTTCTCTAGGAAATATTCCAGCAAAAACCATTGGCTTAACCTCTTTATAGCCAGGAAGAGCTTCTATTCCGCTGTTAAAAGCCGAGGGAGAAGTTAAAGTGTCTCCAACTCGACACTCTCCAACTTCTTTAAAGCCAGTTATAATATAACCGATAGATCCTGTATTTAAGGTCCCTGTAGAAAAATAATTAGGTTTGAAAATACCAATATCTAAAACTTCGCTCTCAGCCTTGGTAGCTACTAATTTTATTTTATCACCCTTTTTAATTTGCCCTTCAAAAACTCGAACATAAGCTACCACACCCTTATATTCATCGTATTTAGAATCAAAAATTAAAGCCTTTGGCGCTTTTTGATCAGAGTCTTTTGGAAAACCACCAACCTCAACCACTTTATTTAAAATTTCCAAAACACCCTCCCCCGTTTTGCCAGAAGCAGCTAAAATATCGCTCTCTGAACACCCTAAAAGCTTAACAATTTCTCTTTTTGTTTTCTCCGGGTTAGCAGCTGGCAAGTCAATCTTATTCATAACAGGAATAATTGTTAAATCCTGTTCTAAGGCTAAATAAAGATTAGCCAAAGTTTGTGCTTGAATTCCCTGAGTACAATCAACTAATAAAATCGCTGTTTCTACCGCTGCTAAAGACCTTGAAACTTCATAAGAAAAATCGACATGACCGGGCGTATCAATTAAATTTAACTGATAACCATTATAATCCATGGTAACTGGTTGGAGTTTAATAGTTATGCCTCTTTCACGCTCAATATCCATACCATCAAGAATTTGATCTTTCATTTTTCTCTTATCAACAGTATTAGTTAATTCCAACATCCTATCAGCTAAAGTTGATTTTCCATGATCAATATGAGCAATTATACAAAAATTTCTTATTTTATCAGTCATAAATTAATTAAATAAAACAAATATTAGGGTCTTTAGGCCCTTTTTTAACATTGTAATATATCGAGAAAGTTTAATCAAGAAACAAGACTATAAACCCCTAGCCTCACTTTGATCACTAATTTCTTCTTTTTTAATTTTCTTGCCAAAAGGCATTTTCTTTTTCACAACCTCTATTAACTCTAACATTTCTTCTGTCTTCATTAAATAACATAATAAAAAATAAACCACCAAACCACTTAAACCAGCCACAGAACCTTGAATCAAAACACCCCAAAATTTAGTCATATCAATAAATGGCCAAACAAAAACTTTTCCAATCTGAATAAATATACCAGCAACTAAGGCAGCCAAAGAAAATTTTACAACTGCAATCATTATTTTTTTTTGATCTAAATCTCCAATTTCAAAATAAAGCCACATCCATAAGATCATGAAATTCAAAATACTAGAAAGAGAGAAAGCCAAAGCTAAACCAGAAACACCCATTCTTTTTCCTAAAAATAAGGACAAGAAAACATTAAAAACAACCACAATTAAACCAACATAAAAAGGTGTTTTAGAATTTTCTCGAGCATAAAAAACCCTAACCAAAAGAGGGATAGTTGCCTGAGCAAACAAGCTTAAAGCAAAAAAACCCAAAGAATCAATAGTCAAAACAGTATCTCTCCAAGAAAACTCTCCCGTACCCAAAATAACACGAATTATTTGAGCCCTCAAAGTTATTAAAAGAACCGTTGAAGGAATTATAAAAAACAAGATTTGTCTTAAAGCATAAGAAAAGTTTCCAATTAATTTTTTTTGATCAAAAGCTGAGGCAGCTAAAGTTGGAAAAGCAGCTACTGCAAAAGAAATACCAAAGACTCCAATTGGAAAGCTTTGTAAATTATTAGCTAAATTAAAAACCGCCAAAGAACCGCTAGGCAAAGTAGAGGCGATGATAGTAATAACTAGTAAATTAATTTGAGCAATGGCCAAACTTAAAGTTCGAGGAACCATCATTGATAAAATTTTCCTTAAATTTCTATCATATACATCAACAATACCTCTCCAAGAAAAACCCAAAGCCTTAACTGGTGGTACTTGAATAATCATATGAGCAAAAGCACCTAAAACAACCCCCCAGGCCAAGCCAGAAACACCCCACAAAGGAACAAAAAAAACAGCTCCAAAAATTATACCTAAATTATAGAAAATAGGAGCTAAAGAAAAAACTAAGAAATTTTTAAAAGATTGCAAAACGCCACCTAAAATACTGGATATTCCTAAAAAAACAGGAGAAAAAAACATTATTCTAGTCATTACAACAGTCACCCCCTTTAATTCCTCAGAAAAACCTGGCGTGATCAAAGAAACAAGCAAAGGAGCTAAAACAAAGCCAAAAAAAGATAAAAATAACAAAGATAAAGTTAAAACATTTAAGATGTTACTCACTAAATTCCAGGCTTCTTTATTTTCATCTTTAGAAAAGGAAAAATAATCATTATCATCACTTTTCATTTTCTTTATTAATCTAGAAAAAATTGGAATAAAGCCAGCTGATAAAGCACCAAGAACTATTAAATTATAAATCAAATCAGGCACGCGAAAAGCAGAATAATAAGCATCCAAAATCTGGCCTGCACCGAATTGACCAGCCAAAATTCGATCACGAAATATTCCTAAAAATCGAGAAAACAAAGAAAAAACTCCAACCAAAATAGCAGCCGCAGCTATTCCCTTAGTTTTTCTTCTAAAAATATTTTTAAAATTTAAAATCATTTTACAAAATTAAATTATTAAACCACATTAAGTAACAATTCTGATATCAGCTATTTTAATTTCTTTATCAGTAACTAAAATTGGATTAAGGTCAATCTCTTTAAATTCAGGATTGTCATTAACCATTTTAGCTAATTTTAAAATAATATCAATCAGTTTATCAAAATCTATAACCTGACGACCCCTTGCTCCATTTAAAATTTCAAAAGCCTTTATGCTCTCTATCATTTTCATTGCTCTTGATCGATTTAAATCACTCAATTCAAAAGAAACATCTTTATAGATCTCAGCGTATATACCACCCAAACCAAACATTATCAATGGTCCAAAAACTGGATCTTTTTTAACGCCCAAAATAAGTTCAAAATTATAATCAGTCATTGGTTGATAAACGGCGTAATTTTTATTAGATATTTTTTTATTTTTTATATATTTATTTATTTTATTTAAAATAACATTTGCTTCTAAAAAATTTTTAACATTTAAAAAAATAGCCCCTTTATCACTTTTATGAATAAAATCTGGTCCAACAAATTTAATAACTATTGGATATTTAATTTTTTTAAAATTGCTATAACTAATTTTTTCTGTTTTTACCACACTCAAGCCTTGTTTTTTAAATAATTTAAAAGAATTGACATAATCAAGTATTTCATTTTTGTTTATCAAATCTTTTTTTGATTTAAATTTTTTTCTATAAATTTTTATTTTTTCTCTCTCATTATAATATTTTAAAACCTTAGATAAAATAGAAACAGCCTCTTCGACTGAATCAAAATTAGCTATTAAATTATCAGCTAATATTTTTTTAGCACCAGACAAACCTCGACCACCCAAGAAACAAGTACAAATAAGCTTATTTTTATATTTATTTTTTAAATCAGAAATAGCTAAAGCAATATTGTCAACATCAGTCATGCTCTGCAAGGTTAACAAAACCAAAACAGTAGAAATTTTTGGATCTTCCAAGATAATTTCCAAATTTTTTTTATAACGAAAAGAATCAGCATCACCCAAAATATCTAAAGGGTTTTTAACGTGTGCAAATTTTGGCAAACTGTTTTTTAAATCTTTAATTGTTTGCTGGGAAAAGTCATTTAAATTCAAACCACTTTCAAAAACCTCATCACTGGCTAAAACAGTTGGTCCGCCAGCATTAGAAACTATGGCTAAACTATCGCTAGAAATCTTTAAAGGCTCTTTAACTAGCCTCATTAAATTATAAATCTGACTAATATTTTCTAAAATAATAGCCCCCGAACGCTTTAAAGCAGTAATAGTAGCCTGATTAGAACCAGCTAAGCTACCGGTATGAGACATTGCCATTTGACTGCCAGCCGTAGTTCTACCGGCCTTGAGAATAGCCACTGGCTTTATTTGAGAAATTTTAGAAACTATCTCTAAAAATCGATCACCCTCAGAAATTTCCTCTAAATAAGCGACAATCAAATCAGTTCCCTTGTCTTTATAAAAAAATTCAAAAAAATCATTTTCATTTAAATTAGACTTATTGCCCAAACTGATAAAAGAAGATAAACCAATATTTTTATTTTCTAACCAATTTAAAACAGCACTACCAATAGCTCCTGATTGCGATAAAAAAGCAATATTATTTCGACGCTTAATCTTTTCATCAGGGGAATAGTCACTAAAACTAACATTAAGGTTACTGTTAACATTTATAAAACCCAGGCAATTAGGACCTAAAATATTCATTTTTGCTTTTTGAGCTATTTTAACAATCTGTTTTTCCATATCAGAACCATCTGGACCAATTTCTTTGAATCCAGCACTAATAATAACAACATTTTTTATTCCCAGTTTAGAAGCTTTAATAATTTCATCTAAAACAAATTTAGCTGGAATAGAAACAACTAAAAGCAATTGAGAAAAATTTTTTAAGGGCAAAAGAGATAAATCAGAATAAGCTTTAATGCCAGCAATTTTTTTTTCTTTTAAATTTATTGGAAAAACTTTAACCTTTTTATTTAACGAAACATTGTCTAATATAATTCTGCCAATCTTTTTTTTATCACTAGAAGCACCTAAGATAGCAATTTGCTTAGGATTTAAAAAATTATTCAATTTCATATAATTAATATTTTAATTTTTGTTATCTGCATCTTTAAATAATATTAAAAAAATAAACAATAAAAGAAACAAAAATAAAAATATGTTTAAATTAATATAGGTTAAAATTATTCCTGGTAAAAAAATCTCTAAAAGCAAAAAGATAATTAAAAATTTTCCCAAAAAATAAAAAAACTCTTTATAATAATTTAAACTATTTTTTTTAAAAAAATTTTTCATAAGCTTAAATATTCCTTTATTTTTTCAAGAAAACTTTTACCTTGTAGTTCTATTTTAATATTTTTAATCTCTATATATTTATTTTGATTATCACCCTTTAAAAATGGAGCTGAAATAATAAAGCGATATTCACCTTTTTCCCTGCAAGCACCCCTTAAATCAAAATTTAAAACAGAAATATAAGCGTTATCTTTCTTTTTTGGTGGAGAATAGTTACTCAAGACAAAACTATAATCATCCACTAAAACATCAGAAGACAGAGTTGAAATTAAGGGATTAAAAAAAGATTCATAAGAAAAAGAAAACAAACCGTTAGATTCAATTAACATTCCGCAAGAATCCGATTTAATATTGTTTATTCCTTTATTTAATGATTTAAAATTAAATTGTTTAAAAATCTGATCAACGGTAAAAACATCTTCATTTATACTTAACTTATTTAAACACTCAGATTCTAATGATTTTATCTTTAAATCAGTTTTGTTAGAAAAAAAATTAAAGCCATTTTCTGTTTCATATAAATTAACTTTATGCAAAAAAACTAACTTATTCATATAAGAAGTAAAATTTTCAATTACAACGTCTTCACCACTTCTAATCTCTATTTTGTAAACACCCTCTGGTAAGTCAGACAAATTTAAAGAAAATAAATCACCATCGCTCAACTCTTTAGTTGAAAAATTTTTCGAAAAGATAATATCTTGATTTAAATAAACAAAAACATCTGCCTCTTTTTTTCTTTCTTGGTCGAGGTTTCTAAGAGAAAAATCAAATTTTAAATTTTCATCTTTTAAATAAGTATAAAAAACGTGAGACCCCCGAAGAGAAGGTATTGAAAATTTATAATCATTAATCTTTTGATAGTCAGGCAAAATAAAATCATTCTTTAAATTATAATTATAAATAAGCAAAGAAGAAAAGTCTGCTTGTTTTGAATAATCATTAAAATCAGAAAATTTCTTTTCTTTTTGCAAAAAAACAGATCCATCATCTTCAAATGTCTTATGCCAATTACCGTATAAATAATTCAAAACATTATTATAAGCTGGATATAAACGATAATTCCAATTATCCTTATTCAAAAGAAGGCCCATCTCAAAATTGACATAATCATTTTCTAGAAAAACTTGATTACTTATATCATATTCAATACTTACCTTGGCCGAATCAAAGCTCCTGTTAGTTTTTAAATAAAAATAAGCTGGCTCGCCAACTATTTTATTTTTATTTACAATCCTATCATTTGGTCCTAATTTATAGATAGCGCCCTTACCACCTAAAAAAGTATATTTTTTAGAAAAATCTTTTTGATAAGAGATGCGACCAAAAGGAGAAAAATAAAACAAAAACAAAACAAAAATTAAAGCCAATAAAAAAATATTTAGATAAATTCTAAGTTTTTGATTAGTCATAATAATCTTTTTTACATTATGACATATCTATTCATAAATTTCCAATAAAAAAAGTATTGAATTTTTATTAAAAACCTGATAAAATGAGAAGTCAAATAGTTCTTTTAAATAAGTCGAATCAAAAACTAAAATATCATGAAAAGGAAAATTTTTTTAATTACCATAATTTTTAGCCTAAGTATCACCTGTGGACTTAAGGCACAAAAAGATTCCGTAATAATTGAGTCTGGAATGATAGACGGTCGAGACGCCAAAAGAATGTCAGGACATTTAAAAGATAAAATTGCTGACGGAGATTTAGATGGAGCTCTTGCTTTGGCCAAACTTTTAAATAAGTCTTTAAAAGCCAAGGATTTAGAGAAAATAATTAAAGAAAACATTAAAAATGGTCGACTAAAAACTGCTTATCGAGCAGCTTTATTAAACAATCGAGAATTAGAATTTAAAGAAATTTATTCTAGTATCTTGATAGAGAAAGAGCCAATTGATACCGTAAATAAATATACCAATGGCATGTCAGACAAAGAGGCCTATCAACTACAAAAATTTTATATTGATAGGGGTGATCTAAGATCAGCTGAGGCCAGCTCCAGAATCTCTAAAAAAATGATTGAAAGCGATGAATATATTAAAATGTCTAAAAACTACTTTAGAGAAAAAAATTTTGACTTGGCTATTATATCAGCTAAAAAAGCTGGCAGTTTAGGGCGAGAAGAGCTGGGCAAACTTTTAAAGATATTTATAAATTTAAAAGACCTAGATAATGCCATAAAAACAGCAACTGCTATTGGAGGTAAAAACCTAGTAAGCAGTGAATGGTTTCTTCTTAAAAGAATAATTCCTCCAGCAAATTTGGAAGATATCACGGAATTTATAAATACAGGTAAAAAAACAGAAAGTTCTGAAGAAACAGAATAAAAATAAAGGGTTACAAAATGTAGCCCTTTTTATTTTCTCAAATGTTTTAGGCACACACATCTTGCACTCTAGCTAAAGCCTCATTTGGGGTGAG
>CAZNDY010000013.1:0-18284 GCA_964572055.1 uncultured Gammaproteobacteria bacterium | reverse complement strand
AATTAAAATATTTCATGATAAATTATTAAACTCATTATCAATATCATCAATCTTATTTTGTATATGACAATTAAAATATGGCGGTTGTATCAAACAAGCATCACCACGTTTAAACCAGTAGATAAAAATAGCAACTATTGCTAATATTATTATGGCTAAAATTATACAAATTTTTCTTTTCATATTGTTCATTATACCTTATTTAAGACAAACAAAAAACACCTCTAGAGGTGTTTTTTGAAAATATATACTATTTCTTCCAAACATTCTTTGCAAACTTCCATCCATATTTTGCAATAATAAGCATAATAAACAGATAGATAATATATTGTAGAATTAGGAATAACAATGATACTAGATTAATAGTAATATCTTGTGCAACCGTATTAATATCTCTAACAAAAGATTTTACTGCTACTTTCCATGATTCTTTTAAATTTTGCCCATCAATAAACTTATTTTCTACCACACGAACATTAAAATATGTATATTCTAACCTATCAAGCTGTTCGGCTTTAGATCTATTAATTCTTTCCAATTGTGCATTAATATTTATCTTCTCTTGAGTTAATCTTTCAATAATTCTAATTTTACTATCAATGATTTTAGCTAGACTTTCTACGTCTTGAGTCCTAGTAGCTAAATCTGTAATATCATCATAAGCACTAACTGCATTATTTAATGTTTCTTCAATAGAAGCCATCTTCTTTTCTAATATTTCAACTTCACTGGTGTAATCGTCAATTAATCTTTTAATGGTATATGTATTTTCATTTAATTCTTTAGGATCTAGTTCCTCGATAATAGTTAATATCTCATCAACGCTATCGTGCTTAACTTTAAAATTATAGCTACAGCTTCTTTCGTATTCATTAGCATTTTCAAAAATTACATCTTCGCGTGATTTCAGGTCAGCAACTTTTTTGCAAGTATCTTCTAAATGGCGGGTTTCAATATTTACACCATACTCAGTAACTTCGAAATCTTCAGCATCATCACCAGTTGTAGCTGTATTATCCATTGGGGGCATGGACGGTTCTGGGGCTATCACATTTCTTATGGATAAACCAACCGAACCGCTAGATTCACCATAACCCATATCTTTCATAGCGTATTCTTCATCATCCATATCAAACACGGCATCCTGCGTGACCACACTTCTACCATTAGACCCAGGAGTTAAAGATTTAAAAGAAGATCCGATTAAACGAAAGGCTAAAGTAATTACAATAATTACCACTAAGGCTAACCCAGCAATTTTAAAAATATTGGCTGGTTTTAAATTGAGGTTGTTTGGAAATTGCATATGAGTTATTTAAGAGTCAATTATTAATTGATAAATGTATATTTTATATTATATCAGATTTTGATAAAAAATAACATTTTTTAACCAAACAAAAAATACCTCTAAATTGAGATATTTTTTGTAACCTACTACGCATTTCAGTTCGAATCCCTTTCCCAGTAGGAAATGAAAGTTTCGAACTAAAAATTGTTTTTGGCTAATATTAGACGCGTATGGGTCTCTCGAAACGCGCACTAGGTTGGCTCCCAACCTCGGTCTAGAACCATACAACTAGAGGTTTCTAAAGGGTTTTTGAGGTCTTTCCCTGCTATGAAATAACGCAGTCGGGTCGGGGTCTAAAAATTAGAAATGGGACAAATGGGACAGTTATAAAAAATGATTAATTACTCAAAATAGATAAAATTAAAAAAATATAGTATAATAAAAAGACAAGGCACATAGCCTCATCTATTGCTCAAATCTCTTACTGACCATTAACAAGGTCGTTAAGAGATTTTATGTTATGTTTCTCGAGATAATTCCCGAGATGCATATCCGATCTGACATCAAGATCTAGACCGTACTGCTTCTCAATGGTACCCATATGGGTATCATCACGCTTGTCGCGTAATAATCCATTTTGATTGCGAGAACGATATCCCCTCATGCCAGGCGCATCTTTTGCCATAAAATTCTCATTTAACATTAATTAAAGAGAGTTCGACTACTTCTCTCTAACTGTTTTCACAGTCTGCTTCAACCTGTTACTTGGTTAGTTGTAGTCTGACAAAAAACGATGAGATTGTGCCTTGTCTTTATTATATTTTATCATTAGCACTCATCAAGGTCAAGTGCTAATATTTTATTTCTTAACAAATGTTTCTATTATTTTTTTTTCTGTGACTGGAGAGAAATCATCTAATGAGAATTTTTCTAATGGAACTAGCCCAAGACCTGAATACTGTAATGTCCTATGTAAATACCCAAGGAATGACCCCGCATATCTAAATCTTCTTATACAAGCTTCAATGTGCTCAATAGCTAATTCATTATAGCCCTTCCATGAATATAAACTTTTATCATACTCAATCCACTGTTCAACCAAAGAAGAACATAACTCTATTGTTTTTTCCTTTGCTAATAGATTTCCCTTTTGAGATAAACGAACTAACTTGATACTAATCCAATCACAAATTTCCCTATCTTCTTTATCCAGTTGCCCCAAAAAAGTATATAACTTATTTTTATGATTATTTAAAATTAAATTCAATTCCTTTTTATTTTTATATTCAACTACTTTATCTCTTTTCATCTTCTTCATCCAAAGTCTTTGATTATGTCTTTCTAATTTGAATACAATTAAATCCCAATTTGGTTCGTCTAGTTCTGTTTTTACGTTTTTTAAAATATACTGATATGAAATTTTACACCGATTTTTTATCCATTGAGGGTTAAATTTGTCTGGTTGTTTTTTCTTTAGAGATCTATTTATATTTTTAACAGCCTGATCAAAATTCATAATTACTGAGAATTTATATGATATTTGATTTCAAAAATTAATATTTCATTCTCATCTTGTTCCTCCATTTTATTGATAATTTTCTCACTTATAACAATATTCTCCTCATTAATATTTACATAATTATTGTAAACATCTTTTATTACACATTTTGCTAATTCCATAGAAAAACCGTCTTTAAGTAATGCTATTATTTGCTGATTATTGCTTCCGTATTTAATTTTTTCGTAAAAAGTGGTATCTAGCATCTCTAAATCATTTAATATTTCAACATATTTCATTAATTCGAACTCAATAAAATCCTGTTCTTCTTTTATTCTTACAATCGCCAAATTAATCTTCTGAACATTACTTTTCGAATTTAAGTTAATATATAAAGGTATTCTATCTGTAGATTTTAATTTCATCTCTCCCCATGTTTTACCAACATAAATTATTTTATTCAGCAGACTATCCCAGTACTTAACAAAACCGGCAATCATTCTTTTATATGAAGATCCTGAAATACGCCACTCTAAAAACATTGAATAAAATCTTTGTGCTGCTTCATTATGTAAACGTCTAAAATTATTGTTTTGATACTTTTCATCAAATTTTATATTTTCAATAAAAATATCAACGATAGTTTTTATTAAATCCTTAACATTATCTATTTTTGTTATGTTATTTTTTTTATTGTAATTATCTACCAAAATATCTTCATTTGAATATATATCAAAATCATGAACATTATTTTTAAAACAACTTTTACCAATATCAGAGATCGACCTCTTAACATTATCCAATTTTGTAACTCCAGGCTCGATATTTTCAAGATATTCTAAATTTTCTCTAACTTGCTCTTTTTCCTCTTCACAAATTTTTTTAGAATTTATCTCTTTTAATAATACATTATCAATTATTTCTTTTTTCTTTTTATTTTCTTTAACCGAATCAACAATAAATTTTTCTAGATTAATATTTCCCCAATACTCCCCATTAACTAAGTAAACTTCTGGTTCTAACATTTTTAAGTTTCCATCATATTCATTAAAAGATTCACTGAACCTACACACTCTTCCGACTATATTTACAAACTGAGATGGATTAAATTTACTAGGCCCTTTTTTAGCTGTTAGTAAAAAAATTTTTTCTGCTGGTATATTTACTCCCTCTAATAAAGTTGAACTAGTAACTATAAAATTTAAATCTTTAATTTTAGAAAAACTATCCTCAACATACATTCTAATTATTTCTGGCATCCCTCCATGATGATAAACTATTCCATTATCTAGGCAATCGATTAGATGGTAATCTTCATGCAAAAATTCTGATAAAGCTTTCTTCACCTTATTAATATCTTTATTTTTAGATCTATCTAGGTTTTTAATTTTTAATGCTATTCTTTCTATATTTTTTGGTTTATTCAAATAAATAATATTTTTATTGGCTTTAAACTTATTTATAAACTCAATATCATTTTCAACAGAAACATCTTTCAACTCAAAAAAAACATTTAAAAATTGATCATACAAACTTAACTTATTGTTAGTAAAATTAAAAATATAATATTTCTCCACTTTGATAAACTCTTCGATTTTTCTATAATCTAAATTTTTATTTTCAATTATTTTTAACTTTTCTGGCTCAGCTAAAAATGGAGTAAAATAATTGAAAATAACATTTTTATTACGATTTTTAACTATCAACAACACTTGAGTTAATAAAATTGCTCTATTATCTTTTCTTAAAATATTATGAGCTTCATCAACTAAAATAAAATCAAATTTTAATTCATCATTTTTTTGTAATAGCCTTAACAATCTTTCTTGCGTTAAAACAGCAATAAAACTTTCATCAGATTTTCTGTACATATCAGGATGAGTAATTATTCTGTTTCCGCTTTTAGAAATTAATTGATTTTTTATTAAACGTTTCTTCGTTTGTGACAATAAAGCCTTTGATGGAACGATTATACAAACTTTTTTATCTAAATTTTTCTCAACTTTAGAAATTATTATTTCCGATTTTCCGTATGATGTCGGAGCAACAATAATAAAATCATTATTTTTTTTAGAAAATACATTTAACTCCTTCTGTCCCTGAGATAAATATATATTACCCTCTTTAAATGTCTCTTTATAAGCATACATCAATAACGAGTGAAAGTTATCTTGTGATAAATTTCTTATATACTTCCTTTCAATCAACTTAGCAACTGGTATATAATTTTTATTTAGAGCAACATCATAAAGCGGAATATAATCACCAAAACAATTACAATATCTTAATATAATCCTATATCCTAATTTTTCAACATAATCTTCACCTTGATTTAAAAAAATAACAGCAAATTTCAATAACAAAAATTTATCTTTCTCAGATAATTGTTCGAAGTTATAGCTAAATAACTTTTTATAGGCAACAAAGAAATTTGTATCTTCAACATTATCCTTAAGTTGTAGTTGTTTTAGCGTTATCTTTTTCATGCTCAGAAATTTCATCTATCAAAAAATTTTCTATTTTTTGATACGTCTCTTTTTGAATAGAGAAAATAATTAATTCATTAAAAATATTTTCATTATTTATTAAATCTTTCTGATCACATAGTTTTTCTAAAGTAATTTTACTAGTAAGTGGTTTATACAAAACCGAAGTTACCAATACGTTCCTATCACTATTTCTTACTTCTGCGTTAGGGTGATCTTTATGTAGGAGTTGTTTAATCGTTTCTCTTTTTTCTGATTGAAATATTGTTGAATTAAGATCAATTAATACACTATCCCATAATTCATTCCTAACGGAATTTGTACTTTTTTTTAGCTGATTTTTTGCATTATTTAATAGGTTGCCATTATAAGTATTAACATCGCCATTATCACAGTCACCACCTGATTTAACTTCACAATACCATAACTTATTTTTATTAAAATAAACAATATCAAATCCTTTTTTTATACTTCTCTCTTCCTTATTCTTATAAACTGAAACAGCTTCTAACTTTGGTATATAAACAGTTATTAAAAGGTGGACTAAAAGCTCCGCTATCATTCCTTTTTTAATAGAATCGTTCTTATTTTTATATCTTTCTAAAAATATTTTTATTGTGTTTTTATAGTTATATATTTCTTTATTTTCTTCAGCAGCCAGCTTTCCATGATAAATACCGCAAAACATAGATCTTATCTCATCTTTTAAACCATCGGTAAACTTGTTAATATAACAAACAACTGCTTTTTCCTCTTTATCCTTTATGGTTGTTATGCCGTTTATTGTTTTTTTCTGGTTTTCTTTATACATATTTATAAATTTTAACTTATTTTAATCTTACACCTCAAAACCCTTTAAATCAAGGTAAATAATCAATAAAATTCATCTAAGGTTAGATATAAAATTACTATAAATTTTATATAAAGAAAAGATAAAATAAACCTTTTTATATACTATTTTATAAACAATTTTTAGCTAATGTTAGGCAATAAATAGTAGACAAGTTTTTTAAAATTTGCTATACTTTAAATATTAATAACTAACTACAAAAACTATGATCTAAAAATAACATGTAAAAGCTAATTGTTTTCAAAGAATGAAAACAACAAGGCATTATATATCGTCTGGCAAAGGCACTATTAAATAAATTTTGTATTTTGTCGTACGGTATATAATGCTTTTTTATTAACTAAACCAAAAAATATGAAGAAAGATAAAATAAAAATTGAACACATCCCCGTTGGTTTGCTCAAGGCCGCACAATATAATCCAAGGATATTAAGCAAAAAACAAGAAGAAGATTTAATAAAAAGTCTTAAACGTTTCAAGCTTGTAGATCCCTTGATAGTAAACAAGCATAAAGGGCGAGAATATGTAGTAATTTCTGGACATCAGCGTCTTAAAGTAGCTAAAAAAATTGGATATAAAGAGGTGCCTGTTGTTTTTGTAGACTTAACTGCTCAAAAAGAAAAGGCCTTGAATTTAACCATGAATCGCGTGTCAGGAAGTTGGGATTGGGACCTGCTAAAACAATTTGATACCAACCTACTTCTTGATATCGGTTTTGATGACAGCGATCTCTCAAACATTTGGGATGATTGTCTTGAAACTGAAGATGATGATTTTGACGTAGATAAAGAAACTGAAAAAGCTAAGAAAACTGACATCAAAAAAGGAGATCTCTATTCCCTTGGTAATCACATGCTTGTTTGTGGAGACTCTACTAACGAAAAGGTTGTAAAAAAATTAGTTGGGAAAAATAAGGTTAATATAATTTATTCTGATCCGCCATATAATATTGGATTGAATTACAATAAAGGGATTGGCGGTAAAAAAAATTATGGCGGAAATGTTAAAGACAATAAAAGCGACAAAGAGTATAAAGAATTTTTGGTTAAAACTATTTCAAACGGACTATCTGTATCAGAAAAAGATGTCCATGCCTTCTTTTACTGCGATCAGCAATATATTGGATTACTACAGGAAATATATAAGGAGTTAGGGATTGACAATAAGCGGGTGTGCATGTGGATCAAGAATGGATTTAATGTGACCCCGCAAATCGCTTTTAATAAATGCTATGAACCAGTTATATATGGCACTCGTGGCAAGCCCTATTTATCTGATATTAAAAACCTAAACGAAATTCTTAACAAAGATATTGAAACAGGCAATAGAACCATAGATGATATTCTAGATATTTTTGATATTTGGCTAGTTAAAAGAATATCAGGTCAGGAATATGAACATCCTACCCAAAAACCACCAACACTTCATGAAAAAGCTTTAAGGAGATGTACCAAAATCAACGATGTTGTTTTAGATCTCTTTGGCGGATCTGGCTCTACCCTTATTGCTTGCGAACAATTAAAACGCAGGTGTTTTATGGTTGAAGAAAATCCTATCTTCTGCCAATTAATAATTAATAGATTTGAAAAATATGCAAATACAAAAGCAAAAAAACTTAATTAAGGCTGGCGATATATTTCAGTTAGGTAATCATAAATTACTGTGTGGTGATGCTAAAGATAAAAAGAATATTGAGGGGTTAATCGGCAAAGATAAAATATCACTTATTCTTACTGACCCACCATATGCAATTGATTATGTTAATTCCAAGGCTGGTTTTAAGCAAAAACTAGCTAAGGCCAAAACTATTGAGAACGATCAGTTTCAAAGTGATGATGACTATAGAAAATTTACTAAGGATTGGCTAGACACTGTTATTCCTAAATTGGACAAGAAAAATTCTATTTATATCTTTAATTGCGACAAAATGGTCTTTGCCTTAAAACAAGGCATGGATGATGTTGGGATATATTTCTCACAATTACTAGTTTGGCTAAAAAGTCATGCTGTAGTTGGGCGAAAAGATTATCTTCCCCAGCACGAGTTAATCGCCTACGGTTGGTTTGGGACCCATGCTTTTCGTAAGTCAAAAGATAAAAGCATAATATTTGCTCCAAAACCAAATAGAAGTAAATTACATCCAACCATGAAGCCTGTTTCCCTGCTTCGAAAAATAATTCTGAATAGCTCAAAGATTGATGATTTTGTCTATGACCCCTTTGGCGGATCTGGTTCCACGCTAATAGCTTGTGAGCAAACTAAAAGGAAATGCCTAATGGTGGAAATGGACACTGAATATTGCCAAATGATTATAGCTAGATATGAAAAACTGACTGGAGTCAAAGTTAAGAAATTAAAAACATGATTGTATGGCTCAAGAAAGAGATAAAGCTAAAAGACAAAAAGAACTCTTTCTTAGTAAACTGGAGGAAATGCCAGTTGTGTCTGTGTTGTGCCAAAAACTTAAAATACCAAAATCAAATATATATCGATGGATTGAAGTTGATAGTGAATTCAAGAAAAGATTTGAAGAAATTAAAAAAAGAGGAGATGAAACAATAAACGATCTAGCTCTTTCGGTTATAATCCAAAATATGAAAAATGGTAATCTGGGTGCTGCTAAATTTTGGCTTAGCAATAAACATCAAGACTTTATCAAAGATAAATTTAGATATGAAAAAGCCAACCCTATTGAGCCATTCCAAATGATGATAACAACGGTAGACAACCAAGGGCGACCAGTAAACAGAAAAAAGTTAGCAGAGAAAATAAATAAAAGTAAAACTAAAAAAATTAAACTTAAAAGAATGGATATTACTTGATTAATTGCATTTCAGAAATCCACCCCTCTTGTTCGTTGTATTTTACTTTAAATTGCTTATTGTCTTCATCGTGTTCTATCACTTCTACTTCTAAATTATCACAAGCTGGTAATTTAAAACTAACAGCTGACTTTTCTTTATCTTTCCAAAAATTCACCTCTTTGTCTTGCCAATAATCTACATTAGCAGAATCTAGTTCGCAAGAATTTAAATTTAGTACTTTACTAATGTACTCACTTTGCGATTGTGGAGCTTGAGAAATATTAGCTTCTTCACTATCTCCAGTTAGTTCGGCTAAGGTGCCGATAATGGCTACGAATAAAATAAAGCCTAAGATGCCAGTCAGTATAATATGTCTACTGAACCAGCTTTTTTTGTTTTGGTCGTTCATAGTTTTGTAGGATGAGATTTTAATAATAATCTGATTCGAGAAAACAAAAAGGGTCTCCCGAAACAGCTGATAGCCCCTCTCGGAACTACCACTACCCCCTTTCGAGGGTAGACTCATCCTACAAGTACTGGTCGGAAGACCGTCTTTATGTAGGATGAGTTTTTTGACCATATCCCATAAAATGGGGGTTAGGTCATTAAATTGTTATTTTTAATATAACTCAAAAACACCCAAAAGTAAAGCTAAAGTTGTCTACAGCTTACCTACTTTTAAGGGGTCTGGACTACTTAGACGGGTCGTGTCATTAATGTTGTTGTAAGAAGTAAAAATACAAAAATATGAAATTACAACAACAAAAACAAATCTTTCAAACAGTTACGGAGGGTATTTCTATTAAGTATTGCTTGTATGCAAGAAAATCAACAGAATCAGACGAACAGCAAGCCCTTTCTATTGATTCTCAAATAAAAGAGATGCTGAAAATGGCAAAGGCTGAAAACATGGAAATAGCCGATATAAGACGAGAAAGTCATTCAGCAAAGGATTCTGGCCAAAGACCCGTCTACAACCAATTACTGGCCGATATAAGAACTGGGATGTTTAATGGGATACTTTGCTGGGCACCAGACCGCTTAAGCCGTAATGCGGGAGATTTAGGGGCTGTGGTGGACTTAATGGATCAAGGCAGGCTATTGGAAATACGAACTCATGGACAAAGGTTCACTAACAACCCAAATGAGAAGTTCCTTTTAATGATATTGGGCTCACAGGCTAAATTAGAGAATGACCATAAAGGGATAAATGTAAAAAGAGGTCTACGAGCAAAATGTGAAAAAGGCTGGCGACCAGGGCCAGCACCCCTTGGATATATTCATGACAAATATGCTGACAAAGGCGATAAAAAAGTTTTTATAGACCCAAAGAGGGCGCCGTATGTTAAAAAATTATTCGAGAAAGTGGCCTATGAAAATTGGAGTGGCAGACAACTACTAAGATGGATAGTAAATGAAACAGATTTTAAAACAAAGAATAACAAGAATCTTACACTTAGCATGATTTATAGAATACTGGCCGATCCATATTACTGCGGAGAATTTGAATATCCCATAGGTAGTGATAAATGGTATCAAGGTAAACAAGATCCAATCATTACTAAGGTATTATTTCAAAAAGCCAGAGAGAGATTGGATAGAGATAATATCGAGAGGCACGAATGTAAAGAGTTTGCTTTCACTAAATTAATTAAATGCGGTCATTGCGGATCTGGAATTACGGCTGACGAGAAATTTAAAAAACTGAGCGATGGCTCAGTTAGAAGATACGTTTATTATGGGTGCACAAGAGCTAGAAACTTACACTGTAAAGGAGGTTATTTAAGAGAAGAAGAATTAATAATCCAGCTATCTCACTTGATTGATAAAATTGACCTAAATATACTTGGCATACAAGGACAGTTCAAAGAAGAAGTTGAACGATATTATAAATTTAGTAGAAGTATCCTAAAAACAGAGTCTAAAGATTTTGAAAAGCAGAAAGATGTAGATATGAGAAATTATGCCAAATATATTCTCAAAGAAGGTAGTATTATAGAAAAAAGAGATTTACTCTCTAATCTTCAAAGCAGATTAGCAATGAAAAACAAAAAAATAATTATTACATAAACTAAATATTATCTATAAAGTCAGAATATCCCAATCTTTATCATTTTCATACACATATTTTTCTTTTCTATTGATAACCCAATTAGGATATTTTTCGATAACTATCCCGCCATCTAATTCAAAATCGTATTTTGTTTTATTTTTCTTTATCCATTTTTGCAAGGCCATATTTTTATCTGCCGTCTCTTGACTTTTTGCTGTAATATCATTTTTAGGATCAATAAGATATAGTTTATTTTTTGTTCTTATTATAAAATCTGGATAAAAAAGCCTATTCTTCTTTTCTTGAGTATCAAAATATTCTATAGCAAAAGCCGTTCGGCCGCTATCATTCTGTTTATGCCACCAAAGAAGATTTTTTTGTGATTCTAAAAATTTAATAAAACTTAATTCATTTTTTCTTCCGCTATATTCTTTTTTTATATAAAATTTTTCATAAGCATTTTTTAAAATTTTTACCTTTTTTTCTTTGTGGTCAAATAAATCATTCTTTGGATTAATCTCGTCTAATTCTTCATAATCATCTGTAAAACTAACTTCTTTTTCAGGTATCTCTAATTCGAAAATATCTTTTTCTTCTTTTTCTTTAATTTCAATTTCATATTTTTGTCTGAAAGATTTTAATGCCTTATTTATAACAATTTTCAAAGGACTAACTTCTTTCAGTAATTCATTAACTATGATTGGATAATACTCAGTTCTATCAAATCCTAGTCTAGTGCTAAACCAAACATTCAAAGCCTTTTTTAATGGACTCCATGATCTAGATGGATTGTATCTTGCCTCTACGTCATCTTGTTTATTTAATTCTTCGAAACAGAGCAAATTGTATAGCCTTTCTATGTCCATGGGAGAAAAATGATAATTAAAATCTTTGCCCTTTTCTTTAATTTCTCTTGCGAAATTATCAAAGCTGTCAATTTCAGCATTAACGATAATTTTATTCTCAATACCCTTTATTCTTAAATCAATTTTTGGTTTTATTTTATTTTGATTGTTTTTTTGCTCATTGTTATGATAAATGGTTCCAAATTCTTTATCTAAAAATTCTTTAAAAAAAATTTGCCATTTATCCTCTGGCGTTAGTGTGTTAAAATCAGTTCTTTGATGATATGTTGTTTCTAAGGTTACTCTTCCTATCTCCTTTTTTAATTTTGTAAAATTAATTGGAAGTTTGTTCCCATTTTGAATCTCTTTTATATCTCTAATATGACTTTTATTATAATTTGTAAAAATAAAAGCCTTGTTTAATTCTTCTTTCTCATAATGGTGGGCTTCAGGCATTCTTTTTATTCTTCCAATAATTTGAGTATGAAAAGTTGGACTGGCTATTTCTCTAAACATGACCAAAATTTCAGCACGAGGACAATCCCAACCAGTAGCAGGAGCTACTTTAAAAATCATAAAATTAACCTTGCTATCATTTTTTTCTATTAATTCAAGATTCTTTTTGTTTTCGCCGCCACCAGATAGCCACACCGCTATCTCGTTGTCTTTAACACCTTTCTTTTTTAAATAAGATAAAACCAAACTCTTTAAATTAGTTTGTACTTCCTCTTTCTCCTTAAAATCGCTTGGCAACTGAATCAAAACCAACGGATTAATATTGAGTCCTAATTCTTTATAATATTTTTGCAACTCCAATCTTTTATTATACGCAAGCTCAAGCATTATTTCATCTTCTGATAATTTTTTATTATCTAGATTATTTATATCTTCTTCAGTTTGAATAATAATTTTCTCTTTTATTAAACCGCTTGCTATTACATCACTCTCTAAAGCTTCAACAAAACCAGCTTTCTTTTGGGAAACATCACTAATACTTGGTAAATCTTTTGGGGTGGCAGTAACTTTTAAAACTATTCTTGGATCAATCAGATCTACAACCTCGTTTGCCAGCTTGGTATCTGTCTCTGTGTGCGCTTCGTCAATAATTAAAACAATATCTCTTTCTTTTCTTGTGTTTTGTATAAAATCATCAAAAATAGCCTCTCCGCCATAGCCAACTCCGCCACTTTTTCTTAATTTTTTTGATTCCTTGTCTGTGCCTTTTATTTTAGACCAGTTAATAAAAAAGATATTATTTTTGTATAACTTACCTTCACTTAAATTATTAACATCCTTCAAATTCATGTCTGTACCTTCATTGAAATAATGGTACAATTTATCCTTAGATTGAGAATAAGACTCATCACCACCAAAAGATACCCAAACATAGGCCTTATCTTCGTGAAATTGATAATTATCATCAAGGCACTTTAAAAATTCAGCCATCATAATAGTTTTACCTGCCCCTGTGGGAGCTTTAAAAACTAAAGGAATTCTATAATTTCCCGTTTTCCATAAATCTAAAAAGGTTAAACTTAATTGATCTATTGATGATTTTTGAAAATCTTTCAACTCTATCATAAATTATTTTAATTTATCCTTGAGGGTTAGGTTTATTTCTTTATACATCTCCAATATAGGTTCTGGTATATCCTCAACTGTTATATTATTATTTAAATATTTAAAAAGTTTTTTATCGACTCGTCCATAGGAAAATACATATAAAACAGTTTCTCTGTCTTCTATTTTTTTTATCAATTCCTCAAATTTATCCATGTCTTCTCTAAAATAAATTGCAGTTTTTCTAGTCCTATCTCTACTTTCAAAAATTTGATACCAATCAGAAAACTCTAGTTCATTAAAAGTATTTTCTTTAACTGCTATCATTTGGCCTGCTTTTTCAGTTAGTTCTGTTCGTTTTTTATCACTAATATCATCAATTTTTTCTACTGGAATTAAATCGGTTTTAAAATATTGTAAGTTTCCACCCAAGCCTTCTATTTTTTCTTTCTTTTTTGATTTTTTAATGTATCCGTTTATAATTTTCTGAATTCTAGGATAACAAACCTCCTCAGCAATGCCACCCTCATTATTAGTACAAAGAATAAATTTCCTCTTTCCGCTATCCTCCTTATTAAAATCTAATACAGCCTCACCAGTGGTTCCAGAACCTGCAAAAAAATCAAGAATTGTTGCGTTAGTAGGGATATGAGCAATTCTTATCAAATGATCTATTAATTCTTTTGGTTTAGAATATGGGAAATCTAAATCTAAAGTCTTAAGGTAATCTGTCCCTCTCCTGTTTAAGAATTTTTTATCAGTTAAAAAATTTCTTGGCTTCTTTCCTTTGCCCCTTCTCTCATCTAGATAACTTTTTGTATAAATATTATATTCTGCCTGATTTCCATCCTGATCCAACAAAGGTGATGTTTTTGTTTTTTTAAAAACAAGTAAATGTTTATTGTCTTTGAAACCGTTATCAATAGACCATCTCCAAACCCCATCGCCTTTTTCTGGCTTTGCTTTTGCACCCTCTTCTTTCTTTGTGGGCATCGATTTCCCGGGAGGAATAACTAAAGAACCATTGGGACACTCTATGAAATATCTTTGATTTGGTCTAGCGTCTAGAGACGATTGATATAAAGCAATATCGTCCCTATATTTTCCATTCTCATCTTCTTTCGTGTATAAGTCTTCATCAACTTCATCATAAAAATTACTAGTATCTATACACTTTTTATTTTTTGCATAACAAACAATATAATCACAAGATGGGGCAAAGTGGTTACCTTTATCACTAGCGGTTTTTGAAATTCTTGATATAAGTGTTAA
Source organism: uncultured Gammaproteobacteria bacterium (assembly GCA_964572055.1). Classification (GTDB taxonomy): domain Bacteria; phylum Patescibacteriota; class Patescibacteriia; order Patescibacteriales; family UBA12465. Next base: position 3,628 of record CAZNDY010000013.1, on the reverse strand, counting down.
GAAATTTTCTGGTCTAAATATCTTGCTACATAATAAATTTAAATTAGATACTTCTTGCTCGCCAATTGATATAAAAATTATTCCATCTTCTTTTAATAAATTTTTTGACAATTCAATTCTTTTTTCCATCATATTAAGCCATTTTGCGTGCTTATATGAATCGTTTTCGTCGATGAACTTATCATTATATTTCCATTCATTTTTATTACCAGTATTATAGGGAGGGTCAATATAAATAAAATCAATTTTCCCTTTATGTGTATAATTCAAAACAGTTAACGAATGATAATTATCCCCCTCAATTATAATATTATCATCGCTTAAGTTGTTTTTTAATTCTTTTTCTTTAACTCTTTTCAAAATAGGTAAATTATTTTCACAATCTAGAACTACCTGTTCAGGCTCTTTCTCTCTATCCCAAACAATGCCATAACTTTTTAAATCTAATTCTTTTTCTTGCTTTTGGACTAATTTGATAAGTTCGTCTTTAGACCAATCTTTGTAGTTTATTTCTTTTGTCATACTATTTAATTAAATCATCAACGCCAACTTCAAAGGCTTTGGCTATTTTAGTTAAAGTTTCTATTGTGGGATTTTGGTTTGTTCCATTTTCGACTTTTATAACAGTATTCAAAGACAGGTCGGCAAGACGGGCAACTTTTTCAAGCGAATATCCTTTTTTACTTCTTATTTTTTTAAGATTGCTTGCAATATTATTCTGCATAGCCAATTTTTTTACATTAAAATATATAAAACATAATATAACATTATAATACCAAATTTTATACACTTTGAAAAGAAAAATCAACAAACAAAAAACACCTCTAAATGAGATGTTTTTTGCTATTCACTACGTCTTTTGATGAGAACGGGTCTCTCGAAAGACGCACTGGGTTGGCTCCGAGGGTGGGATTCGAACCCACGACCAATTGATTAACAGTCAACTGCGCTACCGCTGCGCCACCTCGGAATAATCAGTTTTAAATATCTAAAACTGATATATATAATAACAAACTAAAATAAAATGTCAAATAAATCAAAGTAAGCTAATCAACAAGCATTTGTTTTTCCTCTATCCATAAATTACCCTTAAAACAATTTCTTCCCGGCTTAAACCTTCTATCTGCATAATAATATCTTCCTTCCCCATCATCACTACTTGTTCTAAAATTAGCACAAATTTCAAACTCTCTATCACTAATTTTATTATATTCTATTTTTTCACCAGTCTCTGGGTCATATAAATCTTTTTCATTAAAATAAAACTTACCACTTTCTGAAGAAATTTCTTGCAGGTTGTTTGGCAATTTTTTATTTAAATCATAATAATTATTAACCACACCCTCAATAACTGAAACTCTATTTAAAACTATCTGATCCAGTCTTTTTTTTCTAGCTATCTGGGGAGATTCTACAAAAAAGAAAGAAGAAATAAATATAGCCAAAACTAATCCCAAAGAAATAATGAAAAAAATCCTTATATTTTTATCTTTTTTTTCAACATTATCTCTTTTGATGTCATAAAAATAATAACTAAAAACTAAAACCGAAATAATCAAAACAGTTAAAGTTTTTAAAGCGAACTTCAAGGTCATTTCTCCTGACAAAAAGCTATTTAAAATACCAATCAAAGAACCAAGGATTATTACCGCTGAAACAAATAATATAAAGTAAGTCAACCAACGGCGCAAAGAAGATTCTTTTTCTAATTCATTCCTCCTAAGACCCTTATTAACAAAATTAACCATCAAGAAAAAAATAGGAGCAGCAACAAATAGAGCTGAAATACCGAACCTTAATCCTCCGTCATTATTATAAATATTGTCAACCAAAACATCGTTAATACTTTTATCAATTATTTGAAAAATAATAATAGCTGAAGAAATTGCTGTAAAAATTAAAGCCACCAAGGAAAGTAAGTAATAAAAAGCAAATTTAGGATTATTGTTCTTCATATTTTTTAAATTATTTTTAAAAATTTTTTAAATTAAAAATCTCTTAATTTTTCTAAACTCTTATTTTGCATTTTTCTAATTTTTTCCAAAGCCTTAGCTTCAATCTGTCTAATTCTTTCTCTAGTAACCTCAAACTCTTGTCCAACCTCCTCCAATGTATGAGCAACACCATCAACCAAGCCAAATCTCATTTCTAATATTTTTTGTTCACGTGGAGAAAGACTAACTATAACCTCTTTAACATAATCCTTTAAAAGTTGTAAAGCAGCTACCCTGTCAGGTGTTTCATTTTTAACATCTTCAATAAAATCTTCTAGAGTTGAATTATCGTCATCATCACCAATAGTTGTCTCTAAGGAGATAGTTTCTTGAGAAATTTTCATTATATAAACAACTTTATCTAATTCCTCTCCCATTTCAGCTGCAGTTTCTTCAATCATTGGCTCTCTACCTAATTCTTGAATTAAAAATCTTTGAGCTTGTTGAAATTTATTAATATTTTCAACCATATGAACTGGAATACGAATCGTTCTTGATTGATCAGCTAAAGCTCTGGTTATTGCTTGTCTAATCCACCAAGTAGCATAAGTTGAAAATTTATAACCTTTTTGATGTTCAAACTTATCAACCGCTCTAAACAAGCCAATATTCCCTTCTTGAATTAAATCCAACAAGCTTAAACCTTTGACTCCAGAAAATTTCTTAGCAATTGAAACTACCAATTTCAAGTTGGATTCAATCATCTTTCTCTCAGCATCCTTGTCTCCCCTGTCTTTTCTTTTTGATAATTCAACCTCCTCTTCTGCAGTCAAAAGTGGAATTTTTCCTATTTCTTTTAAATAAATTTGAATTGAATCACTAGATAAATTAGCAAAGTCAAAAGACATACCAGTCCCTTTCTTCTTATCTGGCAAATTTTTAAAACCTAAACCTAAAACATTTCCACTATCTTCGCTAACTGCAATACCGGTGTCATGTAAACGACCCAAAAACATCTCATATTCATAAATATGATCTTCAACATTGGGAAATAAGTATAATATTTCTGTTTCAGTTAAAAAACCACGAGACCTACCTTTTTCAATAATTTTTAAAATTTGCTCTTCACTAGGTGCATCCTTTTTTTCATAATGTGTTAATTCCAAAGATTCTTTATTTTCTTTTTTACTAACTTTAATCTTAGAACTTTGTGTTTTTTTCTTATTGACAACCTTGGTTGTTTTAGCCACCTTCTTTCCAGTAACCTTTTTGCTGTTACCTACATTTTTCTTAGAAACTTTTTTTTCTTTTTTAACAACATTTTTTTTAACCGACTTTTCTTTTTTAACAACTTTAGTGCTTGGTCTTTTTTTAGAATCTTTTTTCTTATCTTTATTTTTTTTAACAGTCATATTTATTTGGTTTATTTTTTGCTATTTAATTAATGTGAAGAAACTTGTCATTTAAATCCTTTAATTCTTCTAAGATACTTTCTATTTTGTCCTTTTCATTGTTTTTTTCCAAAGACAAACTAAGCTCCTTTTCTCTTATTAAATTTTTATAATAAATCTTCTTAAGGTCTAAAATTATATTTAACACTTCTTTTTTAACACTTAAATTTAATTCTTGGCTATCACTCTCATGCTCGTAAAGATAAAAATAAGCTAAAAGTGATATTTTGTTAATAAAATAAA
>CAZNDY010000012.1:14944-19061 GCA_964572055.1 uncultured Gammaproteobacteria bacterium | reverse complement strand
AACTATAAAAGCTAAAATCAGATTTCTAATTGATTTTTGAGTTTTACCAAAGTCTTTTACTTTCTTTTCTTCCGTTTTTTCTGTTTTGTCTTTGGTTTGCTCTTTTTCAGAGCCCTGCTTTCCCGCCTCTTCTATCGGCGGAAGATATTTTGGTTTTCCTCCTGTATTTGTCATTTTTTTTTCTTTTTAAGGGTTTACACTTTTAATAGCTGCTAGTATTCCGGCCAAACTTCCACCATTTTCAACGATAATGGATTTATCAGTAGCCTTAAGCGCTTTCCACTGTTCCATTTTCATTAAGTACTCAAGAACCTCCTTGGGAGAAGCTTTGGTTGATACTAACTTCTCAACTTGTATCCTAAGCGCTTCGGAAGTTATTTCTAAAGATTCGGACTGAGCCTTAGCCTCAATAATAGCCACCTCCTTTTTATTTTCAGCAACCTTAATGTCCATTTTTGATTTATACTCAGTTCTGTTAATCTCAATTTCCTCATCAGATAAAACAATATCCAAAATATTAACCGAGCGAATATCAACTCCGTAATGCTTGATGATTGAATTAAACACACAGATATCCTCTTTTTTTAATTTAGCCAAATCAATCTTGTCACCTCTAGCAGTGTCAGAATCCATACTACCCAAAGTTAAGCGCAAAAGAGATATTAGCATTTCTCTAATGTTAGAATCAGCATTTTCTTCCTTAGCATATCTTTTAATACTATTATCGAGAATTAAACTTTTTAGTTCACGGGTAACAAGGCCCAATGATCTAATTTCAGTTTTTTCCTTATCCAACATAGAAGCTAAGATAGAAACAATGTCTTCGGTGTCTGAGTCGCCAGCTCTTAAATCTTTCCCAAGCTCTGGGCCAGAATACAGATGAGCTACATACATAGCCTCAACTGGCGTAGAAATACCGTTTTTAAAATCAACTTTATTTTCAGGACTTCCGTCAAATATAATCCCGTTAAAATCTCCCAAAAAAATAACTTGAGAAAAAGTAACGAATTTAAAAAACGGAAAAACCAGATACCAACCAGCATAAAGAGGTTTTTCAGGGTAAACCCCATTAATCTCTACTAAGACTGCATGTTTTTCGGGAACTGAAAAGAAGCGACGACGCTCCATGTCCTTACAATCTGGATAGGCATTATAAAAAAACATATAAGCCTTAACCAAAGCATAAATTGAAATTCCTAAAAAAAGTAAAAATCCCAAAAACAAAGCGATAAAAAAATTAACTCCAATTATGAACAAAAAAGAGCTCAGCAAAATTATACTTGCAAAAAAACTGCTTAAAAAGAACAAAATCCATTGCCCTTTCCCAATAAACCTGTCTGATAGTGTCATGTTTTTTCCTCCTATTTTTATTTTATTTTTAAAATTGTCAAAGTTCTTTATTAATCTAATACAAACTAGACTAACATAGCATTATATCATATTTCAAAATATTTGTCAAGCAATACGCAATGGTTCAATAGCTTGGAAACACTTAGGCATAAATAATAATATAATTATAAGAGTTAAAATTAACCAAACAAAAAAAGCAGAAAAATCTGCCTTTTTTATATTATTTTAATAAAATACAACTATATTTTACCCACCAAATCTAGTCCTGGCTTCAAAGTCTCCCCTTTTGGCCTCCAATTAGCTGGACAAACTTGATCACCATGCTCATAAGTAAATTTACAAGCTTCTAGTTTTCTAATCAATTCTTCACTACTTCTGCCGACTGAAGCGTCACTGACCTCCATAGCTCTAAGTATGCCGTCTGGATCAATTACAAAAGTACCTCTCATAGCAATTCCGTCTTCTTCCGAATAAACTCCATAGGCTCGACTAACCTCACCATTACGATCAGAAAGTAGTGGGTATTTTATTTTTTGAATTAAGGGGGAAAAATCATGCCAAGCCTTATGAACATAAACACTGTCAGTACTAACTGCCAAGATTTCTGCTCCTATTTTTTTTATTTCAGGATATTTTTCAGCTAAGTCACCAAGCTCTGTCGGACAAACAAAAGTAAAATCGCCAGGATAAAAGAAAACCACCAACCAAGAACCACGATAATCATAAGAATTGATTTTTTTAATCTGACCATCCAAATAAGCTTCAATTGAAAAATCAGGAGCATTATAGCCAACTATAGGATAGTAGGCAACATTCTCTTTATATTCGTTTTCCATATTTTTATATAATTAATTATAAGTTAAACCATTATAACACAAAAAAGAACAAAAAAGAAAAAGCTGTTTTTTCAAACAGCTTCTGTATAATACTCAAAGTTGTTGACTACTTCATCTATCCATTTAGTCTGCTTATTAAAAAAATAGTTTTCAAGATAAGCATAACACTGGATATAATTCATGTCCCCGAAAAGCAAATAAAATTTATCTCGATGATAACTGGTGAGTCTGTCATCAATAATAAATTCAACTTTTTCCTCAATATTGGTTGAACGATTAAAACAATAAACTTTTAACCACTTGTCTGTTTTAAAAACAAAAACAGTTAGGAAAACGATTATCTCACAAGGAGTCATGTTTTGAAATAAGTCATGGAAAACTCCATGATGATACATAATTATTTTAGCCTTATTTTCTTTGCTTTCACTACCTCCCCGGCTACGAGGAACGATGTGATGAATTGTTAAAGCCTTGGGGTGTTTTGGGTTGCGCTTTCTGGATACTTTTTTTTGATTAAGACAGTTTTTGTTTCTGTTTACAGCCATGACTAAAATTTTAGTTAAACAAAATTTTAAAAAACTGAGCCGAAAACGGGACTTGAACCCGTGACCTTTTCCTTACCATGGAAACGCTCTACCAACTGAGCTATTTCGGCAATATTAAAACATTATCTTAATAATTACATCAAAACAAACAACAAATTAATTATTAATTTCACTAATAGACTCCTCCCAACTTGCTATATTTTGATTATCAGGATTAACTTCTTTAATTCTCTCTAAATACTCTAAAGCTAATTTTTTATCTTTCTTAATTATACACAAGTCCAGCATTAAATCAAGATAACGTGGGTTATTCTGATCTTTTTCCAAAGCTTTTAATAAGTTTAAAACAGCGCCATCATTATCATTTAAATCTTTAGCGATTAAAGATAAATTATAATTTATTTCAGCTTGTTCATTTCTAAGATTAGAAATATCAGCTAATTTTAAAGCATAAAGAAGTGTTTGTTTGGCTTCCTGTAGCTTTCCTTGATCATAATAAAGATATCCCAACTCAGAAAAAGCTAATAAATTTTTATCATCTAAACTAATTATTTCAATCAACTTTTGTTCAGCTTCTTTGGTTTCTTCATTTTTAATCATTTCTTTGGCCTGAGAAAATAATAATCTCATTTTTTCCTCTTGACTAACATTGGCCAAAGAACCAGTTTTAATCTTACCTTCTTGTTTTTTCTTAAAATTTTCCAAACCTTCGCCAATAAACTTAGAAAATTTAATAAAAAAATCACCAAAAAAAGAAAAAAATTTATTAAGATAAGAAAACTTTCTTCTCATTCTATCTTTAATTATTTTTTCTTTAATTTGTTGTTCTTTCTCTTCGGGAATATTATCAACATCCAAAACAGCTAAGGCTGGAAAACGACGAATAACAATAAATAAAATAACCAACAAAGAAACTAGTATTATAATTAAAGGCCAAATATTATACATATATTTAAAAATTATAAGCTATATCCAAAAAATCACCAGCCTTTAAACTGGCACCACCAATTAATAGGCCATCAACTTCCGGTAATTTTTGTAAATTTAAAAAATTATCAACATTAACACTGCCACCATATAAAACCTTTGCTGGTTTTATTGAAGATTTTCTGAACATTTTAGAAAAAATTTCTTTAATTTTTTTATGAGCTTTAACTATATCTTCAACTTCAGCCACCAGACCTGTACCGATGGCCCAAATTGGTTCATAAGCAATTATAATATTTTTATTTTCTAAATCTCTAATTTTCAACTTAGAAAAAGCTTCTTTTAATTGTTTTTCTAAAATTTTAAAAGTCTCTCCTTTTTTTCTCTGAGCTAAACTTTCACCAATACATAAAATAGGCTTTATTTTACTATTTTTAAGAACATTAAATAGCTTATCGG
>CAZNDY010000012.1:0-14844 GCA_964572055.1 uncultured Gammaproteobacteria bacterium | reverse complement strand
GCTATTATTTTTTTCATACTCCTGCTTTGTCATCCCAGCAAAAACTGAGATACATTCATTAATTATTATTTTTAGCCCATTCAATCGTTCTCCTGATTCCTTCCTCTAAATTAATTTTAGATTGCCAAGCAATTTTTTCTTTAGCTTTATTAAAGTTAAGACAGCTTCTTCTTTCTTCTCCTAATTTAGCATCTTGATGTTCTATGTCTAATTTTTCTCCTAAGCAATTTTCAATAGCGCTAACAACCTCTAATAAACTTTTCTCCACTCCTGTTCCAATATTTAAATCACCTACAAAATCAGACTGCAAAGCCAAAGCAAAGGCATTAACTACGTCATCCACATAAACATAATCTCTGGTTTGAAGTCCATCTCCGTAAATATAACTTTTTTTCTTGGAAATAGCATTGCTAGTGAAAATAGCTATTACACCAGCCTCCCCTCCCTTGTATTGTCTAGGGCCGTAAACATTAGCTAATCTTAAAGCTGTATATTTCTGACCAAAAACCTTATAATAATAATTTAGATATTTTTCAAAAGAAACTTTATTAATCCCATAAGGAGAAACTGGATAAGTTAAATGGTCCTCTGAGGTTGGAATTTGCTCTGGAAAGCCATAAGCAGCACCACCAGAAGAAGCAAAAACTATTTTTTTAACATTAAACTGATGGCAATTTTTCAAAATATTAATAGAACCCAAAACATTAACTTGATTATCAAACTCCATATCCTCTACTGATTTTCTAACATCTATTTGAGCAGCTAAATGACAAACATAATCAAATTTTTCGGTTTCAAAAATTTCTTGAATTTTACTATCTAAAATATCTAAGTTATAAAATTTAGCTTGAGGGTTTAAATATTCTTTTTTTCCGCTATATAAATTATCAACAACAACAACTTCATTGCCTAAATCTATTAATTTATCAACTAAGTTGGAACCGATAAAACCAGCACCGCCAGTAACTAAAATTTTTGACATAATTTTTAAAAAGATAATTAAGAAAATTAGGAGATTTAAGATATTTAGGATACAAAAATATAAATTTGGAATAATCCCAAAAGTCTTAAATGTCTTAACATTCCTAAATTTCTAATATATTTATTTTATCTAAAAAAGAGCTAAAAGTCAAAAAAACATTAAATTTAAGGCCTTTACTCCCCTCAATTATTTTGCTATAATTATAATGTGATTTAATGTTAAAATAAGCGAAAAATCGCTTTTTTATTTGTTATTATTTAATTTAAATAAATATCTTATGTCTGATAAAGAAAAAGTAAAATCAAATTATGGCGCTGATGCCATTACAGTCTTAGAAGGCCTAGATCCGGTCAGAAAAAGACCTGGTATGTACATTGGCTCAACTTCAGCTGCTGGTTTACACCATCTTATTTGGGAAGTAGTTGATAACTGTATCGACGAAGCTATGGGTGGCTATGCTACTGAAATAAGCGTTACTCTTCTGAAAGATGGTATGGTTAAAGTAGCTGATAACGGTCGTGGTATTCCAGTTGAAAAACATAAAGTTACCGGCTTATCTGCCCTAGAAACAGTTTTGACTAAGCTACATGCTGGAGGAAAATTTGGTGGTGGAGGTTACAAAGTGTCTGGTGGTTTACACGGTGTAGGTGTTTCAGTGGTCAATGCTTTAAGCGAATATTTAAAAGCTGAAATTCATCGTGATGGAAAAATATGGGAACAAGAATATAAAATTGGAAAACCCTTGAAAGGTATTAAGGCTGTAGGGCCAACCAAAAAAACAGGGACTATTATTACTTTCAAACCAGATGCTACTATTTTTACTGAAACTGAATTTAATTGGGGTAAAATTCTTGATCGTTTACGTCAACAATCATATTTAACCAAAGGAATTTTTCTTAACATTATTGACGAAAGACCTGGTCATAGCTTTAAAAAATATAAATTCTATTTTGAAGGCGGAATCAAATCATATATCAAATCATTGCATCGTCAAAAAAATGTTAAACATGAAACTGTTTTTTACGTTGAAAAAGAAGTAAACAATTGTAAAATTGAAATTGCCCTACAATATAATGACGAATACAATGAAACAACTCTACCTTTTGCCAATAACATTTACAATGTTGACGGAGGAACTCATTTAGTTGGTTTCAAAACTGCTTTAACCAGAACTTTAAATTCCTATGCTAGAAATAAAAATTTATTAAAAGAAAAAGATGAAAATTTAACTGGAGATGATGTTCGTGAGGGTTTAACAGCTATCATCAGTGTTAAAATTCCTGAACCTCAATTTGAAGGACAAACTAAGGGAAAATTAGGAAACGCTGAAATAAAAACATATGTAGAACAAGTTTTTGGCGACGCCTTCCTAACCTTTTTAGAAGAAAATCCAAAAGAAGCTGAAAGTATTATTGGAAAGTGTATTATATCAGCTCAAGCTAGACTAGCCGCTAGAACAGCCAGAGCTAATATTCTTAGAAAAGGAGCTTTAGAAGGAATGACTCTTCCTGGAAAATTAGCTGATTGCTCTAGCAATAAGGCCGAAGAATGTGAACTATACATAGTAGAGGGAGACTCAGCCGGAGGTAGTGCTAAGCAAGGAAGAGATAGAAAATTTCAAGCCATACTACCCTTAAGAGGAAAAATATTAAACGTTGAAAGAGCAAGACTAGATAAAATGTTAGTTAATAATGAAATTAAAAACTTAGTAATTGCTTTAGGCACTAATATTGGTGATCAATTAAGCATGGATAAATTAAGATATCACAGAATAATTATTATGACCGATGCTGATGTTGACGGATCTCACATTAGAACACTTTTACTCACTCTATTCTTTAGATATTTTAACCAATTAATAATTGATGGCCATATCTACATAGCTCAACCACCTTTATATCAAATAAAAAAAGGCAGTGCCTCTAAATATGCTTACACTGAAGAAGAAAAATTAGAAATAATTAAAGAGTTTGGTGGAGATGTTAAAGATGAAAACATAGAAGAAGACAATGAAGAAGAAGAAAATGATGATAATAAAAACAAAAAGGAAGCTGATGACAAGAAAAAAACTAAAAAATTATTTATTCAAAGATATAAAGGTTTAGGAGAAATGAATCCAGAACAACTATGGGAAACAACCATGAATCCTAAAACAAGAATAGTAAAAAAAGTTACAATTGAAGATGCTGCTCAAGCTGATATAATATTCGATATGTTAATGGGCGATGATGCTTCCAAAAGAAAAACATTTATCCAAACCCACGCTAAAAATGTTTCTAATTTAGATGTTTAATTTATGTCACACTATATAATTTTACTAACACCTTTTATTGCTGCTGCTATTGCTCAAGCTTTAAAAATCTCTTTAAACAAAAGAAACAAAATGAAAATCAGAGATTTTTTTGCCTTCACTTATGCTGGAATGCCTTCTGGTCATAGTGCTTTCGTTATATCTTTAGTTACCATTATGGGCTTAGTTGAAGGCTTAAAATCTCCTCTATTTGCCCTATCAATAGCTTTTGCTGTTATTGTTATTAACGATGCCTTAAAATTAAGAATGTATCTAGGCCAACAAGGAGAGACTATAAATATTTTAGTAGAGGATTTAGACGAAGATCAATTTTTAGACCAGAAATACCCTAAAATGAAAGAAAGAATTGGTCACACCAAGAGAGAAGTTTTAGCTGGGTCTTGTCTGGGAATGGTCATTGCTATTGCAATTTACTTCTTATTCTAAAGAAAGACAAAAAAACAAAAGAGGCTCATAATTGAGTCTCTTTTTAGTATAATCTTAATAAGTTATTTAAAAATAATTATAATTTTTAAAACACAATTATTTAAGTTTAAAATTATTTGGACCAAAGCCTAATGGCAAAAGCTCGCTTATTTTAGCTATAATAATTTTATCCATTTTGGTGTTAGACATAATAACCTCAATATCATTTCCAGAAACTTGTGAGACCTCAAAAATCATTTGACGACAAGATCCACAAGGAGAAACAGGTTGTAAAATCGCCTTTCTACAGTTTTTGCCAATTATAGCAATCTTCAAAATCTTTCTAATTCCGCCTGCCCTAGCGCTAGTTAAGGCTGAACACTCAGCACAAACTGTATTTCCGTAAGCCGCATTTTCAACGTTGGTGCCAACAAAAATTTCATTATCACTACTTAGAACAGAAGCTCCAACATAAAACTTGGAATAAGGATTATAAGAATTATTCATAACTTCAAAAGCTCTTTTTAAAAGATTTTGATCAATTTTATTTAACTTCTGAAAATTAGTTTTTTTCATAATAATACTAAACAAAACTCTCTCCCGTCATTTCAGCTGGAACATCAAAATTCATTATTTTTAAAATAGTTGGAGCAATATCAGAAAAATCACCTTGAGTATTAATTAAACTTAAATCATTATTAGGAGCCTCTTCCAAACCTATAGTTTTGCCTTGAAAATCTTTTCCAATGATTAAAAAAGGAACCGGATTATTTGTTTTTTTAAGATTAGGAATTTTAGTATTAATATTAAAAACATCTTCAGCGACTCCAAATGAACCCAAAACAATCATCACCCCATTTTCCTCCAAAACAGCTTGAGATATTTTTTTCAAAGCTAATGAAGTTTTTTCAACCTTAGAAATAGTTTCTTCAAAATTACCAGCTAAGGCTGAGTAAGCAATCTCACTTAAATTAGAAAAAACAAAATTATACTTATTTGATTTTATGGCATTAATGGTTTTTTTAACTATTCTTTCGTCAGGACTAAAAAATAAATCCCAAAAATCATTCTTATTTCTAACAATTAACCATTCTTCATTGATTAGTCTTTCTTCTTGTTGATTAAAAAAACAAGAAACCAAAGGAAAATTTTCACTATTAGCTATCTTTATTTGACTTAAACCATTTTGATCCAATATTTTAGAAACGGAATTTTTTAAAAAAGAAGATGATGATTTATTACCAGAACCTAAAACCTCATAATTCAAACTATTCTCAGAATAACAAGGGCTAATAATTGTAGACGGATAATTAGATACTAAATTTTTAAAATCATCAATCTTGGCTTTTCTAATAGCATTATTTTCTATAGTAGGAGCAACTCCCCAACCATTTATAGTTAAAAACACCAAAAGTTTTTCCTTTAAAATTTCTTCCATAGATATATAGATATTAAGATAAATTTTCTTCTATCTCTAACAATCTATTATATTTAGCTAAGCGCTCACCACGAGAAAGAGAGCCTGATTTAATAAATTCAGCCCCAACAGCTACAGATAAATCAGCAATAAAGTCATCAGTTGTTTCTCCGCTACGATGAGAAACCATTAAACTATAATTATTGCTCTTAGCTAACTTAACAGTTTTCATTGTTTCGCTAACAGTACCTACTTGATTTAATTTTATTAAAACAGAATTAGCAACTCTATTTTTAATACCCTTTTTTAACCTTTCTTCATTAGTAACAAACAAGTCGTCTCCGATAAGCATTATTTTGTCTCCCAATTCTTTGGTTAAAATTTTCCAATTATCCCAATCATCTTCGCCCAAACCATCTTCAATGGAAATCATATGATATTTCTTAACCCACTCATGATAAAGAGTAATTAAATCATAAGCTGAAAGCTTGGTGCCGTCTAATGATATTTCATATTTATTTTCTTTTTCATTATAAAGCTCAGAAGAACCAACATCAGTTCCTAAAAAAACATCAACACCCGGCTGATATCCAACTCTTTCTGAAGCCAAAATAATATATTCAATAGCAGCAATAGTTGAACTAATATTAGGAGCATAACCGCCCTCATTACCAACATCAGTATCAAGACCAGCCTCTTTTAAAACCTTTCCTAGTTCATGAAAAATTTCAGACCCCATTCTTAATTTTTCAGAAAATTTAGGAATATTCTTATTCGGCAAAATCATAAATTCTTGAAAATCTAAATTGGTATCAGCATGCTTTCCTCCATTAAAAATATTAAAAGAAGGTGTTGGTAATTTATAATCTTTATCAAAACCAAAAGTTTCTGCTAAATATTCATACAATTCTTTGCCCTTAGCTAGAGAAGCTGTTCTAGCTACCGCCATAGAAACACCCAAAATAGCATTGGCCCCTAACTTCTTCTTATTTTTAGTACCATCTAAAGCAATCATTTTTTTATCAATCTTTTCTTGTTCAAAAACAGAATACCCTTTAAGACTTTTAGCTATAATAGTGTTAACATTTTTAACAGCTTTTAAAACGCCCTTACCATTATATCTTTTTTTATCACCATCTCTAAGTTCATAAGCCTCATGAACTCCAGTTGAAGCACCAGAAGGAACACTGGCCTTAGACCACATTTTATTCTCTAAAACAACCTTAACCTCCACCGTTGGGTTGCCACGAGAATCTAAGATTTCACGAGCCACTATTTCTTTTATTTTTGACATATTTTTTATATTAATTATTATTAAAATAACAAAGACGACTAATTAATTCCAGGCATTTTTTCTCCAGACAAATAATCAAGCATAGCTCCGCCACCAGTAGACACCCAGTCCATATAGGAAGACATACCAGATAAATTTAAAGCCTCGACAGTTTCTCCTCCGCCAACAATACCAAAGGCACTTCCTCTAGCATGAGTGGCTATTTGACTAGCAATCATAACCGTTCCCTTTTTAAAATTACTATCTTCAAATTTTCCCATTGGACCATTCCAAACCACAGTTTTAGCTTTTTTAATGTATTTAGAAAACAAACTAATGGTTTCCGGTCCTATATCATAAATAAATTCATTATCATTTACATCATTAACGCTTTTTACTTTTTTGATCATTTTACCGTTAGAACCCTTAAAACCAACAACAACGTCAATAGGCAAAACTATTTTTTTAGATTTTAAATAAGTTTTTACTATTTCATCAGAGCCATCATCAAAAAGAGATTTTCCAATATTAAGTCCTTTGGCTTTAAAAAAATTATTAACCAAGGCACCACCCAAAAGAATGTAAGAGGATTTATCATAAAGCTTCTTAATTATTGGGGCTTTGCTAGCTATTTTAGCCCCACCCATAACTAAAACTAATGGTTTTTTAGGTTTAATAACTTTTTCTAAATTTTCTAACTCTTTATTTAAAAGAAAACCGGCAAAAGAAGGTTTGTTTTTTCTGACAGCTGAAACGGAAGAATTAGCTCGATGAGAAACAGCAAAAGCATCATTAACATAAACATCAGCTAAGCCAGCTAGTGATTTTCCTAAACGCAAACAATCACGACCCTCACCATCAAAAAATCTAATATTATCTAACAAAAATATTTTCTGTCCCTCCTTTGATTTTATATTTATCTCTTTTTTAATATCAACAAATTTAGAATATTTATCATAAGGCAAAAAATCAATCTTTCTAGCTAAAATTTTAGAAAGATAAAGAGCGATAGGTTTTAAAGAAAATTTTTTATCAAAACCTTTTTTTGGTTGACCTAAGTGACTAAGCAAAACAAGCTCACAATTATTATTTAAAAGAAAAATTATTGTTTCCAAGCTCTGCTTAATTTTAAAATCCTCTCTAATTTTTCCAGCTGAGATAGGAACATTAAAATCACAACGCAATAAAACTCTTTTATTTTTTATTTTATTTTTATCCAATTTTTGAAGCTTCATAATATTTTAATTAGAAATAAAAATTATTTTAAATCAATTTTAATTTCCAACAAAGAATCACCTCTTAAGACATAAAAAACAAGTTTATCTCCAGTAATAAAATTATTTAAAATATCAAATAAATCATTATTGGAATCAATTTTATATTCATTAACTCTAGTAATTATATCGCCCGTTTTAAGACCAGCTTTTTCTGCCAAACCACCCCTTTCAACCGCTGACAAGCCACTATTATATAGCCAAGCACCTTCTGAATAAAAATTATTATCAGGATTAACAATGCTTGAAAGGTTAACATAATCTAACCCTAAATTAAATTTAGTGATTTCGTTGTTTTTAAAAAAAGAAAATATTAAAGGCTTAAAATCACTAATTGGACGAACCTTTTTGTCAGCTGAAACCAAGGCAACCAATTCTCCACTTAAATCAAAAACAAAAGAATTAATGAAAGAATCATTAACTTCATTTAAAATTAATTCATTTTCAAAATCATCTAAAGATCTAGGGAAAGAAAAAGAGCCTTTAGATAATAAATTGCTTGGCGCTATTTCTCCCGCTAAATTATAAAGCAGTAAGGACTGCCCTGTTTTTAAGTTAGAAAAGTTAAAAAATGGTCTTACTGGCAAATTACCAGCATCTTTCATTTTTAAAAGCAAAAATGAATGCTCCTCAGAATAAACAACATTTTCTATTTCATGTATTTTTTTATCTTTTTTAGATATAACAACAAAAGAAGACTCATCTTTCAACAAGCTTCTATCAAAATTAACAAGACCCAAAACATTAACCAAAACCCAACCATCACTACTAACAACAACTCCATTTAAAATAGCTTCATCAAAAAAATAAAAATCATTAGCGCTTTTATTTTTTTTAAATATACCAACAACAGCCTCACTAAAATAGTTTTGATTTTCCTCTATTTTTAAATCCTGATTAATAACAACTTTCTTAGCATCTTGAATAACAAAATTAGAACGATTATAGTCCCAAGAACTCAAATCTAATTCTGATGAAAAAATTTGTTGATTATAAGATGTTCCATAAAAATAAAAGATAGCCCCACCCAAGAACCCCAAAAGCAAAGAGGTAATTAAAAACAAAACATTTTTATTATTTTTTTTATCTTTCTTTTCCATATTTTTTTTACTTCCATTTAGCACCTAATAAAATCAGGAGCAAAAACAAGCCAATAAAAATTAAATTATATCTTATTTTTTTAACAGTCAATTCTTTATTAAGATAAAAAATTGTAAAATTTAAACCACTGTAATAAAAAAGTGAAACAATTAAGCCTAAAATATTATAATTAAAAGGCATTAAAAGTAAAGACCAAAGCAATGGAAAAACAGAAAATAAAAAGAAAAAAGAAAAAAACAAATCAGTTTGAATAATCTTTTTTTCGACGGATAAATTATGAAAAAAAGAAACAAACAAAACTGATGCCAAGATTAACAATAACAACCAATTATGAATATTTATAAAATAAGGTAATCCATAAATAAAAGAAGATGCTAAAAAAACAGTTAGAAAGCCAAACAAATTAGACCAAAATGGCAAGTTTTTTCTTCTGTCCGATTCTATAAAACAATATTTAACAGCGCTTCGATAATAATAATAAAGAAGCATAACAGAAAAAAACAGCAATAAAGCAAAAAGCAATCTACTTGGCAACAGACTGCCATAAAAAAAACAAGAATCAACAAACAAAATCGGTAATATTAAATACTTTAAAAAACTTCTATCAGGCTTTAAATTAATTATTCGATAAGAAATAATAAATAAAATAGAATTAACCGGTATTAAAAGCCAATAAAAAACGCTAGGCTTAAAAACAGCTGCCATTAAAAAAACTAACAAAAAAGAATGGGCCAATAAGAGAAATTTTTTAATTCTCATAAACTATCTAATTCAATTTAAAGGATAAAACTTCTTCTAGGTTTTCCAATTTATTTATTTTGATTAAATTATCAGAAAGGCTATAGAGATTTTCTTTAATAAATAAACTTCTTTTTACAGAATTACTATAATAATCTTCAAACAAACCTGATTCAGTATGAACAATCTTGCCTTGCAAAACAAACTTATTGTCAACAATGTTAAAAATTAACAAACCATTAAAAGACACATTACCCCAAGAACGATCACCTGTTTTTTCTCTCAAAACAGCTGGGACTATTAAAATATTTTTTTCTTTTGAAAACAAGAAAGCACGATGATCATAAAGAGCTATTGATTCACTGCCAGAATCACCAATTATATAAGAATCCAACTCTTGAGGATTATCGTTTGAAACATCAAACAAAGAAAGTTTTAAGCCACCATTAGTAACTCGACCATCTTCATTTTCTTGAGCATCTTTACCAAATCCAATCAAAATATCATTACTATAAGGATGAAGGTAGTTAGAAAATCCAGGAATCTTAAGTTCACCCAAAACCTTAGGATTATAAGGATCTTTTAAATCTATTGAAAAAAGAGGATCTACTTGTTTAAAAGTAACAATATAAGCTTTATCACCCATAAAACGAACTGAATAAATTCTCTCCCCTTCGGCTAAACCTCTTATTTTTCCAGTTATATCTAAGTTAGAATCCAACACATAAAGATTATTATAAGATTCGCTTCTTTCTTCTGCAAATCTTGACCAAGTTTGGTTTCTGGTTGTGGCTATTCTAAAAAAACCATCTGATTCATCCATTGAAAATTGATTCAAAACAGTGCCGGGAACTTCAGCCATAAAAATTGGTTCAACCGAACCTTCAAAAACAGCTAATTTATGAATAACCGTTTTTTCTAGCTCATCTAAAATATTAGGATATTTCTCAAGCATTTTGCTGTCTAATTCTTTTTGTAAAACCTCTCTCTCAGGAGCAGATAAAAGACTAGAATACAAATCTAAAATCCTTCTAACTTTGTTTCTTTTTTCGCTCAAGCTTAAAATATTATCTGAAACAGATTTAATTTCATCAACAACTTTTCTGTCATTTTCAGACAAACGAGGATAAACAATTTCTAACAAAACATCAGTTTCAATCTCGTATTCATTTAAATATTTAGTATAGGTTAAATATATATTGTCACGAGAAACATATAAGTTTTGACCGCTTGGCAGTAAATAAAAATGACTCTGTGGTTCACTTTGAAAATCAGAAATATTAAAAGAAATAACACTACTTAAATCGAAGCCACTATTATAATAATCATCAAAATAATAAATTTCTGATGACAAACATTTTAAACCAGATTGACAATCAAAATTAACATCCTTATCCTGATAAATCATTTTTGGCAAACCACCTCCGTAATAATTGTAGTTATTAACTAAAAAATAAAGATAATCACCGATTAAACGAGAATTAAAATAAGATCCATCCATTTTAATATCCTTCTCTTTTTGTGGATTTAAGCGATCTGAAATATTGTATACCTGCAAAAAAACACGAGAAGACATTGGCCTGATATAAGAAAGTTCCCTGTAAGCCATTCCCTCGTAAACAGCAAAATCATTACCAAAGACAACCAAACTATCACCCTTAACATAAATATCTATTGGATTAGACTCAAATTTAATTTGACTTATAACCTTTGCTTCCTCTGCTGGATAAGAACTTATTATATATAAATTTTGACCAGAAACATAATAAATATAATTACCATCAGTTTTAACTATGTCAGCCTCGTCGACACCTTGAACCTGTATATTGGTTGTTGAAAAATCCAAACCCTCAGTCATAGCCATCTCATTTAAACTCTCAGTTGCTGGAACTGCTTGTAAACTATCACTAAAAGCTAAATCAACTCCAGTTCTTTTCATCAAACCATCATAATTGCCAGAAAAATTGGAAACGTTATTCTCAACAAAAGAACTAAACTCCTTTAAATCATTAAATTTTAGCATCTTTGAAGAGTGTTTGGCTGATAAACTCATATCAACGATTTCTTCCACTGGTTCATTATTATCTACAAAATCTCTCTCCTGATATCTTTGTTTTATTTTTAAGAACAAAAAGGAAACGGTAATAATTAAAACAAAAAAAATCAACACAAAAGATTTCAATTTAAAATTTTGACTTTTAAGCATATGTTTTTATTAATTTTATATTAACAATATACCATAAAAACAAAATAAATAAAAGATATTTATTATTTTTTCAAACTTTACAAAAGGCATATTATTTGCTAGAGTAAATTAGAGGGATTTAAAAATTAAAAACTGTATTAGGAAATCAGACAATTATGACGATTTTAACCCAAAAATATAAAATAAAAGCTTATATAAAAACGAAAAATAAACTAACTTTAGCTAAAATTTAGTATTTTTTGTTTTTTTCTCGTCTTTTTAGACTTGTCTTCCCCTTCCTAAAACAAAATAAAAATATGGAATATGCGATTTATTTAATACTACTCGTTGGTGGTTTTTTCATTGGTTTTTTATACCAAAAAAAATCATCAGCTAAAAAAATTGAAGGAGCTGAAAACAAAGCCGAAAAAATATTGAATGAGGCTAAAGCTAAGCAAAAAAAATATGAATTAGAAGCTCAAGAAAAAGCTTTAAAAATAATAGAAGAAGCTAAAAGAGAAGAGGCTAGTCGTCGAAAAGAAATAAACAATCTTCAAAAAAGATTAGAAGACAGGGAAAATGCTTTTTCACAAAAATTACTAGCTTTAGAAGAGAAACAACAAAAACTATACGATAAAGTAAATGAAGTTCAAGAAATTAAGGAAAAAATCAAAGAAATCAAAGAAGAACAAGTTGCTAAACTTGAACAAATTGCTGGATTAAGCCCAGAAGAGGCCAAAGAATTGCTTATTAAAAGCATTGAAGAGAAAAATAGTGAAGATTTAATGGCTAGAATTAGCAAACTACAAAATCAATCTAACGAAACAGTAAATGAAAAAGCTAAAAACATGATTGCCTTTGCTGTTCAAAGATTGGCCTCTAACTACACGGCTGAACTAACAACAACTACAGTTGATCTTCCAAGCGATGAAATGAAGGGTAGAATAATTGGTCGAGAAGGTAGAAACATCAAATCAATCGAACAAATGACTGGAGTCGAAATCATAGTAGACGATACCCCAAATGCTATAACAATTTCTGGATTCTCTTTAATCAGAAGGCATGTTGCTAAGAAAGCTCTGGAATATTTAATTAAAGATGGCAGAATTCATCCAACCAAAATTGAAGATGCTGTTAAAAAAGCTAAAGAAGAAATTTCAATAGATATAAATAAAGCTGGAGAAGAAGCTGTTTATGAAATTGGAGTTGCTGGCTTTGATCCAAAATTGACACAAATTATTGGAAGACTAAAATATAGAACTAGTTACGGTCAAAATGCTTTAGAACACTCTATCGAAGTAGCTCATTTATCAGGCATGCTAGCTCAAGAATTGGGAGCTGATCCTAGCTTAGCTAAAAAAGCTGGATTATTACATGATATTGGTAAAGCAGTTGACCATGAAGTACAAGGAAACCACACTGAAATAGGAAGAGATATTTTGAAAAAATACAACATCCAACAAGAAATTATAACTCCAGTCGAAACACACCATGACGATAATCCACCAACATTATTATCAATTATCGTAAAAACAGCCGATGCTATTTCCTCAGCTAGACCTGGGGCTAGACATGATTCCTTTGAAAACTATATTCAAAGATTAGAAGAATTAGAAAAAATAGCTAATTCTTTTGAAGGGGTTGATAAAAGCTACGCTATTCAAGCTGGAAGAGAAGTTAGAATATTTATATCACCAGAAAAAGTTGACGATTTAAAATCTTACGAAATGGCCAGGGAAATAGCTAAAAAAATAGAACAAGAGTTAAAATATCCTGGGGAAATAAAAGTTAATATTATTAGAGAATTAAGAGTTATTGAATACGCCAGATAGTATGGATAAAAAAAATAAAAAAATTATTAACCAAAAAGAATTAGCTAAAATTATTTTTGATAAATACAAAATAAAAAATTTATCAAAAAAAGAAATTGAAGACTTGTTTAAAGTTTTTACTGATGAAATTATTGAAAAATTAAAAGAAAATATCTCTGTTAAAATAACGAGTTTTGGCACTTTTAGTGTTAAAACTCGTTATTCCCGCGGGGGAGTTAATCCTCGAAACCCCGAAGAAAGAATAAAAATACCTGAAGTTAAAGTAGCTAAATTTAAGACTGGTAAAAAATTAAGAGATGCTTTAAAATAATTAATACTAAAGGTATTGATTTAAAAAAAATTTTCTATTATAATTAAGTCATTGTTTTTTAAAGAATTCACAACCTTTAGTAAAAAAATAATTGTGTCCATAGCTCAACTGGATAGAGCGTCTGGCTTCGGACCAGAAGGTTGTGGGTTCAAGTCCTACTGGACACACTAAAAGGGCTGGGTAGCTCAGCTGGTTAGAGCGTAGCACTCATAACGCTAAGGTCGAGGGTTCAAGCCCCTCCCCAGCCACCCTTTAAGCACCGTTAGCTCAGCTGGTAGAGCAACTCCCTCTTAAGGAGATGGTCGTAGGTTCGAATCCTACACGGTGCACATAATTTACAATAAAAAAACAAGCTTTTAAAAGCTTGTTTTTTTATTTCAGAATAAACCTAGTTATTATAGATCAGCGCAAGCACTATCAATAATTCCACCTGGAGTAGCACATTTAGCACCAGCAGTCATACCACCTGTTTGACCACCTAAACAAAAATCAATAGCATAACTTCCCCAGTAAGAACCAACAGCTGTTCCAGTTCCTGAGTAAGTATAAGCATTACTAGTGTTATCACAAGTACCATCAGCTGGAGTTGGAGCAGTTGGAATAATGTTCATATAAATAGTTGAACCAGTACCAATTTGTCCAGCAGAATACTCATCAAGTGAGTCTGGGTAATATTGGTTGTCATTAAAGAACAATTCCAATGCTGTTTGCATTTGACGAACGTCAGCGATTCTTTTTGCATCTCTAGCATTCTTTCTAGCTTGTTGTAAAGCAACAACAGCCAAAGTTGCCAAGATACCGATGATGGCAATAACCACCAATAACTCGATCAAGGTAAAACCTTTTTTCTTTGTGTTCATAATTTTTTTACCTCTCAGTAGGGTCATAAGAAGCTACTTAGAGGTATAATGATAAATAAACTATCTAAATAGATTATACCAAATATGTATATTTCTGGTCAATAGATTATAAAATAATTATAAAAACTAAATTATTTTTTTATATAATTTATAATT
>CAZNDY010000011.1:5608-19727 GCA_964572055.1 uncultured Gammaproteobacteria bacterium | reverse complement strand
TAAATAGTAATGACAGAAAGAACCTTCACTATGATTAAACCTCAGTCGGTTAGTAATAATCATTTTGGGCAAATTTTTTCCATGATCACGGGTCACGGCTTTAGGGTGGTTGGAATGAAAATGATTCATCTTACCCCGAAAAGAGCAGGATTATTTTATGAGATTCATCGTGACAGGCCATTTTTTAAAAAGTTGGTTAAAGCAATGACTTCCGGTCCGGTGATAGTAGCCGTGCTAGAAAAGGAGAATGCTGTTCTTGATTTTAGAAGCCTCATTGGTAGTACTAACCCCCTTGTGGCCAAAGAAGGAACTATTAGGAAAATCTTTGGATCATCTATTGATGACAATGGGATCCATGGTTCGGATAGCTTGCAAACAGCTGAAATGGAAATAAATTTCCATTTTGCCAGTAGCGAATTATTTTGAATTTACAAGGGACAATTAGTCCCTTTTTTTATTTGAATTTAAAGTTTTTTAGTGTTATAATTATTTTATAAATAAATTAAAAAATATGAAACTATTATTAAAGATTTTAAATGTTTTTTTTGTTTTTTTGGGAGTGATATTTTTTATTTTAATTTTAGGGGTTATTTATTTTTTTGTGTTTGATCCTTTTAATTTAAAAACCTTTATTCCAGAAGATCAATCATTATTTTCTACGACTAAAAATTTGATTTTTCAAAGAGAATCAGTTGATCCTAATATTGACAGAAATCCTTTGCTAAATTCAGAGCAAGAAGTGATGTTAGAATCAGTTGGGGTTGATACTTCAAAATTACCATCAGAAATTACACCGGAAATGCAAAAATGTTTTATAGAAAAATTAGGACAAGAAAGGGCCAATGAAATTGTTGGCGGTTCTTCACCAACAGCAGGAGAGATAATTTCTGCTAACTCTTGTTTGAAATAATGATTTTAAGTTTTGTTTTGTTTTTATTTTTTATTTTTGTTATACTATCAATCGTTCTTTAATTTAAAAATTTAAAAAAGAAAAATCATGGATATTGTTACGCACGCCTTATCGGGAGTAATGTTGGCTAGTTTAATGCCGGAGACAACGCCCGAACAAAAAGTAATTATTGTGCTCGGTTCTGTTTTACCAGACATTCCCTTTTCTAAAGCTTATTTTTTAATAGCTAAAAAAGCTAAAAAATCTGTTTTTAAGTTAAATTTAAATGATTTTACTAAATATGGATCAATTGTTAAGCCAAAAATAAAAAGCTATTTATTTTTTCATAGCTTTATTTTTTTGCTTGCACTATTGATTGTCGGTTTTTTATTTAGTAATATTTTTTTATTTTTAAGCTTGGGCTGGGGTTTGCACCTTTTTTACGACCTCCTTCTTCATAAATACAAGGAAGAGGAATTAAGACCTAAACCATTTTATCCATTTAAAAAATCTTGGGACATAGGGCTAACTAATGCCTGGATGTTAAAACCTAGACATTTTTTAATGATGTGGTTTAATCATTTGGTGATTATTTTTATGTTAACCATCAAATAAAGCGCTTTTAAAGCGCTTTTTTATTTGACAAAACATTTATTTTGATTAAATATAGAAGGATGAATAGCTTTTTAACAATTTAAATACTTAGAAAATTTAATTAGTTTAAACCTAAAAGTTTTATAATGGAAAGAAAAATAAGAACAGTTGTTATTTTTGAAGGAAATACTGTTTATATTAAACAGTTTTCTGAAGAATTAAAATCTCATTTTAGAGAAGGGGTTGAAATTATTGTTGCTTCCAACTTAAATGATGCTGAACTAATTGTCAGAAGAATTATTGATGCTACTCTTTCACCTGACATAATCTTATCTGATGCTTTCTTGAGTGATGTTGACCGACCTGATACTTTAAATTTAATATCTGATATCAGGGGTTCTTTTGAGGGTCCAATTTTAGCTATTTCTAGTTTTGATAACTACAATGAAGAGCTTTTAGCTTGTGGTGCTGATAGTAAGTGTTACAAAACTAGGGCAATTGTTGAGGCGGTGTCAATTTTAAGACCCGAAGGGAAGGCAAGAAACAAAAAGATATTTGATGTTAATCTGAGCGAATATTCTCTTCGATTTCTTTATTCTTGTTTATCGGGTTTTAATGATAATTCCAGAAAGGAATTGCATAAAATTAAAAAAATTGCTCAAAAGTCTAATAACGCTAAGTTAAAAGAGGCGGTTAAATTTGTTGAAGATAATTGGGATTCAGCTGTTAAGTTAAGACCACCCTCTTTAAAGTATAGCAAATTAATGTTTGAAATTAGGGAAAGATTGCTGAAATCTTTTTAAATTAAATTAATTTTTTAAGGAGGATTTGATTATGAGAAAACTTAATTCTTTTTTTTCTGGAATAAATTTTATTCCCGGAGTTTGTATTAACAAATTAAGAGTTGAAAAGGCGCCTATAACCGCTTATTTGAGCAACGGTCGTTATTTAAGAAATAGGCAGTTTTCTAAAAATGTTTTTAAAATTTTCAACAGAAAAGTATAACATTTATAAAAATTAAGTTTTATTAATCTTTTTTATCTTTAGGCCTTGTTTTTTTCAAGGCCTTTTTATTTGATTTAAAGATTTTCTTGTGATAAATTTAAAATATGTCTTATTTATTTTTTGACACGGAAACCACTGGTTTACCTAAAAAATTTAATGCTCCTATATCAGATTTAGATAATTGGCCTAGAATGGTGCAAATTGCTTGGATTTTAAGTGATGATTTTGGTAATATAATTTCTCAAGAAGAATACATAATAAAGCCTAAAGATTTTGTCATACCCTTAGAGTCTTCAGCTATTCATGGTATAGACAATCTAAGAGCTAACAGGGAAGGGAAAGATTTAAAAGATGTTTTAGATGTTTTTAATTATGCTTTAAATTTTAGTCAACCCGATTTAGTGGCTCATAATATAATTTTTGATAAAAATATTGTGGCAGCTGAATTTTTAAGAGCGAACATACTTAGTAATTTTTTGGATTTAAATTTTATTTGTACCATGAAGGGTAGTGTTGATTTTTGTGCTTTACCTAATAAAAAATTCCCAAAATTATCGGATTTATATTTTAAATTATTCGGTGAATATTTTAAAAATGCTCACAATGCTTTAGATGATGTAATTGCTTGTTATAAATCTTTTTTTGAATTAAAGAAAAGGGGAGTCTTATAAAACTGTTTTGTGATAAATAAAATTTGTGATAAATAAAAAAAAGGAGATCATTTGACCTCCTTTGATGTTTTAATCATGTAAGCTTCTAGGCTATATAGGCTTCAATTTTCTCAATCTCTTCAATCATTGGGATTGTGTGAGATTTAATAAAGTTTCCAGCCTGAGAGTTGATACAGTCCCAATTAGTTATTTTTTTTCTCTCATTTTGTTCAAGGTCTGGTCGGGATTCTTTTTTCATAACTTCTTGCCTCTCTAACCAAAAAGAGGCTGGTTTGGTGAGTAATCCATAAACATCACCTAAAAAAACATTTTCAGGTGTAACCTCTTCTCCAAAACTGGTTCGATTCATTCCATACTTGTCTCTTCCAGCTCTGTCAATGTGAGCTTGCAAATTCTCCAAAGACTCAATTAGTTCGCTTAATTGTCCATAATTTTTTTTCCTTAAAGACTTTATTAGGTTATTAAAACCTCCCTGGTCTTGAATAGTTGAAGTGGCGCGAAACAAGAATACTATAGCCCTGACTTGGTTTACTTCCATTGCAATAACTTTAAGTAAGTCCAGCTTGAACTCGCTTATCAGTTTTAAATTTTTCTTAACTATTTTTTTGGGGCTTTTCCCAAACAAACATTTGATAAGTGCTAAAAGTTTCATGATATATTGTTTTAAGTTAAAAATTTTCAAAGTACAACTATCTATTATATCATTTTTTTAATTAATTGTCAATAACTTTGCTCGATATTTAAAAATGATTTATTATAGTTTTATGAATAATGTTATAAAAATAGCTAACCAAAATTTTTACTACAAGATTACTAAGTCTAAAAAAGGGGTGATTCGCCTTAGTATTGGTCGTGATGGTAGTTTTAATGTTTCTAAGCCTTGGTTTGTAAGTAAAAGAATGGTGAAAAGTTTTTTGTTTGAAAAAAGTGATTGGATTTTAGATAAATTTAAAAATTTTGTTAAAGAAGATTTTGCAAAATTAAACTTAGAAGATAATAAAAAATATCAACAAAATAAAAAAAAATCTCTAAATTTTATTAGAGAGAGAGTTAAAGTTTTAAATAATTATTATAAATTTAAATTTAATAAAATAAGTGTTAGAAATCAAAAAACTCGCTGGGGGAGTTGTTCTAAGAAAGGTAGTTTAAATTTTAACTATAAAATTATTTTTTTACCACTTGATTTAGCTGATTATATTATTATTCATGAACTTTGTCATTTAAAAGAATTTAATCATTCTAAAAATTTTTGGAATCTAGTGGCTGTTGCTTGTCCAGACTTTAAAGAAAAACGAAGAAATTTAAAAAATTTTTCTTTTAATGAGTTAAAATAATTTTTATAAAAATTTTAGCTTATATTTACAATTGTATATTTCTTGTCTTTTAATTTTACGGTTTCTCCAACTTTTTTATCTAGTAGAGCAGACCCTAATGGAGAGCTATAGGATATTTTTCCTTGACTAGGGTTGGTTTCGGCCGATCCTAATATTTGGTATTTTTTATTTGTATTTTCGGATTTTAATTCAACTAGACTGCCTAATTCAACCTTATCTCTTTTTTTGTTAGTTTCAATTATGTCGGCTCTAGCTAAAATGTATTCTATTTTAGTTATTTTATTGTTCGTTCTTCTTAATTTGGCTTTGGCTGCTTGATATCCGGCGTTTTCCGAATAATCACCAGTAGTTGATAACACTTTAACTTCCTCTGATTCTGCTGGTCTATTTTCTTCTTTTAATTTTTTCAATATTTTTTGTAAAGTTTGATATTTTTCTAGTGTTATTTTAGTGTCTATTTGTTCGCCCGGTATTTTATTGCTTCTTCTAATTGGAGTTCTCATATTTAAGAATTTATGTGAAGTTCTTCTTTTTTAATTTCTTTGTCAACTACTTTTTTTACTTTATAAAAATTCATTAAAGGGAAAACAATAATTCCTCCTAAAAATATTCCTATTAGGTTCATTAGAAAAAAACTAAAGACTTTTTCAAATAAAGCAATATCTAAACAAGATATACTTAGTCCGGTAGCGGTTAATGGCGGTATAATAGTAACTGCAATAGCAATACCCGACAAATAATCTTTAGAATTTATTCTTGTCCAAGCGTAACTAGCTGTTATGCCAGCTGCTAAGGCAATTGAAAAGGTTAGCCAAGAAATATTCATTTTATCAACCAGTGCTAATTGGTGGTTTTCTATTTTAAATAACAAACCAACTAAGGTTGAAATAGAAATAGATAATATTATTGACAATAACATTATTTTTATTGATCGCCATATTAGTTTAGGTTTAAAAATTGTGAAACCCAAAGACATGGCTAATATTGGAGAAAGAAGGGGGGCGACTATCATTCCGGCTATAACTAATGGTAGGTTGTCTGCAATTATTCCTAGGGAAGTTATAAGAGAGGCTAAGATAACCATTATATAAAAATCAAAATTGGGTGTGCTAGAATTTATAATGCTACTTATAAAAACTTTTTTATTATCATCATGTCCGTTTTTAAATTTTATAACTTCTTTGAATTTTGTAACTTCTTTGAAATTCATTTTTTGAATATTATTTTTTAATATTAATTTGCATTAATATTTTATAATATTTCCATTTTTACTGCAAATTATTTAGTATTTTCTGAAACGAACGCTAAAAACTGGTTCGTATTTATTGTTATTTTCATCGATTAGCTCCACAGCTTCACCTTTTAATATTTTAGTTAGAGTGGCTTGACTCAATATTTCTTTTTCAGAATCAATGTCAACTTTAATAGAATTTAATTGTTCAATTTCTGATCTTAATTCACTTTTAAGAACTTCTTCTATTTGTTTCTTTTTAGCTTTTAGAGTATTCAATTCTTCTAAAATATTTTGATATTCCTGGGAGTTAGCTAATACATCTTTGTATATTTGTTTGAGAGTTTTTTGCTCTTTTTGTCTTTCTTTGATTTTATTGAATATTTGTTGAACATCAGTCATAGTTTTAAATTTAATTATATATTATTTAATTAATATACATTAAAAAAAATATTAAGTAAATTTATGGTTTACTTTTTTTAATAATTAAGCTATATTTAAGGGGTAATTAATAATAATTTCTATATAAAATTATGTTGCGAACACATACTTGCGGAGAGCTTAATTCTAAAAATTTAGGTGAAAAGGTTATTTTGTCTGGTTGGGTGAATAGTTATCGTAATTTAGGCGGTTTGATTTTTATAGATTTACGTGATAAATACGGAATGACCCAAGTTAAATTTGATAGCAATACAGGTGATCCTAAAATTTCTGCTATTTTAAAGGATGTAAAAAATGAATGGGTATTGCAGGTTGAGGGATTGGTTGTGGCTCGTGATGATTCTAATAAAAATCAAAAAATAGATACAGGGGAAATAGAGCTGGAGATTTTAAATATTTCTGTTTTAAATAAAAGTTTAAACCTTCCGTTTGAATTAAATGAAGAAAAAGCGGGTGAGGTTAATGAAGCTTTGCGTTTAAAATATCGTTTTCTTGATTTGCGTAGATCAAAAATTCAAGAAATGTTGAAAACTAAAGATGAAATTATCAAGCATGTTCGATCTTATTTTCATCAACTTGACTTTACTGAAATTCAAACTCCAATTTTAGCCAATTCATCTCCCGAGGGCGCTCGTGATTTTTTAATTCCATCACGTATTTATCCTGGTAAATTCTATGCTTTGCCACAAGCGCCACAACAATTTAAACAACTTTTAATGGTTGGTGGTGTTGATAAATATTTTCAAATTGCTCCTTGCTTTAGAGATGAAGACCCTCGCATGGATCGTCATTATGGTGAGTTTTATCAGATTGATATGGAGATGAGTTTTGTTGAACAAGATGACATTTTTAAAACTATGGAACCATTAATGACAGAGTTGATAGAAAAATTTAGTAGTAAAAAGATGGTAAATCTTTTGCCTGATGGTCGTTTCCAACAGATTTCTTGGAAAGATGCTATGAATAGATTTGGATCCGATAAACCAGATTTACGTTTTGAAATGGAGTTAGTAGATATTTCAGAGTTAGTAAGTAATAGTGATTTTGCAATTTTTACTGATCAAATTAAAAATGGTGGGTTTGTGAAGGCTTTGCCTCTTAAAGGAGGGTCTAGTTTAAGTAGAAAAGAAATTGATATAATTATCGAAGAGGCTAAGAAAAAAGGGTTAAAAGGTTTGTCTTATGTTGTTTTAAAAGATGGAAAATTTCAATCTTCTTTACTTAAGTTTTTAGGTGAAGATTTGATTTCCGAGATTATTAAAAAAACGA
Source organism: uncultured Gammaproteobacteria bacterium (assembly GCA_964572055.1). Lineage (GTDB taxonomy): Bacteria > Patescibacteriota > Patescibacteriia > Patescibacteriales > UBA12465. Next base: position 12,293 of record CAZNDY010000011.1, on the reverse strand, counting down.
AATCTAAAGAAGGTGATATTGTTTTTATAGCTGCTGATGAGTGGAGAACTGTTTGTTTAGCCTTGGGTTATTTAAGAAATTATTTGGCCGAAAAAATGAATCTTAAAAATAACGATTTAGCTGCTCTTGCCTGGATAGTTGATTTTCCAATGTATGAATATTCAGAAATAGAGGAGGGAAGAATCGATTTCGCTCACAATCCTTTTTCTATGCCTCAGGGTGGAATAGAATCTTTGACAAGTAAAGACCCCTTAGAAATACTAGCTTATCAATTTGATTTAGTATTCAATGGTTTTGAGGTTTCTTCTGGTGCTATTAGAAATCATAATCCAGAAATTATGTATAAAGCTTTTGAGGTTGCTGGTTATTCAAAGGAAGAGGTTGATCAAAATTTTTCAGCTATGATTAATGCTTTTTCTTATGGAGCTCCGCCTCATGGAGGAAATGCCCCTGGCTTAGATAGGATTGTTATGGTTTTAAATGATTGGAATTCAATTAGAGATATTTATGCTTTTCCTAAAGATAGTAAGGGTAAAGATTTAATGAGCGGATCTCCTTGTGAGATTAAAGAAAAACAATTAGAGGAATTGAATATAAAATCAATAAATAAAAAAATAATTGAAGAGAATAGTTAGTGAAAAAATAATGTTTAAAAATAGAAAATAAGACTTGTTCAAAGGTCTTATTTTTTTTATTCTTGTCAAAAAAATATTTAAATGTTATGCTTATTTGTTCTTTAAAAATAGTAATCAAACACCAAAAATCATAGATTATGGACGAAAATGTAGATTTTAATTTAATGCAGTTAGATCTAGTTAGTAAAGATGTTAAAACTGTAGCCATTAATTGTCTTCAATGGGGAGACACTGGCAAAGGCAAGATAGTTGATCTTTTTTCTGATTGGGCTGATATAGTAGCTCGAGGAACTGGCGGTGATAATGCTGGCCACACTGTTTGGTATGGCAATAATAAGTATGTATCTCATTTAATACCTTGTGGTAATCCTAGTAAAATAAATCTTATGGGAAGCGGGATGGTTATTAATCCTAAGTCTCTTACTGATGAAATAGGGATGGCTAAAGTTCATAGTATTAATCATCAGAATTTAATGCTCGCCCTAAATGCGGCCTTAATTTTACCCTTTCATATTGTTCAGGATAACTTATCAGAGATTTCTGCTGGTGAGAATAAGATAGGAACTACTGGTCGGGGGATAGCTTGGGCTTATGCTGATCGAGTTAATCGCTCTGGTTTGTTTGTTAATGATTTGTTAAATAAAGATTCTTTAGCCAGGAAAATAAAGAAAAATTATGAAACAAAAAAATTTTTCTTTAATTCTCATGATCCTCAATTAGTTAGGGCTCTCTTAGATTCAATGAGACTAGAAAATAGTCTTTACTGGGATGAAAAAAATCTTTTTAATTTAGATGCCATTATTGAAAAATATTATTTCTATGGCCAAGAGATAAAAGATTTGATTTGTGATACTGATAAATTTATCAGACAAAGTGTTGGTTATAAAAAAATAGTAATAGAAGGTGCTCAGGGTCTTGGTTTGAGCAATAAATATGGAACTTATCCTTATGTGACTAGTTCCGATTGTTCTCCTTATGGATCGGCTGAGGGTATTGGCTTGAATTATAGTCAGGTTGATTTATCTTTAGGGATTATTAAGGCTTACGTAACCAGGGTTGGAAACGGTCCTTTTCCAACTGAGCTTGGTGGTGAATTCTCTGAAAATTGGTGTAACAATTCTTCTATTGATCGTGAGAAAGAATTTTCCATACTAAAAGGCGAGATTAAATTTGATCAAGGCAATATTCCCAGTCAAGATTTTATGTTTGGTATGAAATTGAGATCTATAGGCGATGAATATGGAGCCACGACAGGTCGTCCTAGGAGGGTTGGTTGGCTAGATTTACCGCTTTTGAGGTATGCTATGAATTTTGGAATAAAAGATTTAGTCATAACTAAATTGGATGTTCTAAATGATTGTGATTATATTAGAGTTTGTAATGCTTATCAATATTCTGGACCTCAATATAATTATGGAAATAAAACCTTAATTCCTGGCACTATTTTTCGTGAAACTGTCATGGATTACGATGTAATTAGAAATTGTAAACCTGTTTATGTTGATCTTCCTGGTTGGAAATCTGATATCGGAGATTGTAAAAAAATGTCTGATTTACCCAAAAATCTAATTAATTATTTGGATTTTATCTCTAAAGAAACCGGGGCTAGCATTAAAATTTTAAGCACTGGTTTCAGAAAAGAGAATATAATTTTTGCTTAGTTTTGAACTAGGTTAGAGGGCTAATAAATTTGGCCCTTTTTTATTGACAAAAATTAATTTTTTTGATAGTTTTTATTTATAGCACTTTAAATTATATTAGTATGGAAAAGTTTCTTTGCCCAAGCAGAAAGTCCTTGGAAGATATGTCTTTTGAGGCTGGTCGTGATTTTTTCTCTAAAACAGATGGAAAGCTTCTTAAAAGAGGTTTTTTAAAAATTAATGGCAGAAAAAATAGTGGCGGATTTGTTAACGCCTTTAAATTTAAAGACGACCTGTCTTTTAATCAAGACGACCTTAGCCTTGTGTTTATAGATGAAAAGTTTTGCCGTTGTTTAGAGGATTTTCTGTCTGATCAAAAAACATTATCGATAGTTGTTGAGACCGAAGAGATAAGTGGTTATGTTTCACCGAAGGTTAAACATAGAATGACCCTTGTTTCTAGGGTTATATCTAGAAAAAATCTTGCAAAAGATTCTGTGTCTGTTTCGAGTTAAGCAGTTTTTGCAGTTTTTTACTGATTCATAGATCAGTTTTTAGGTTAAGGCCAGAAGTATTCTGGCCTTTTTTATTTACATTTTTTAAGATTATTGTTAATATTTTATTATGAATAAAAACAAAAAAAAGAAATTAAAAATAGCTATTGTCTCTAAATTATGGGAAGAGACAAGTCCTAATTCTCGCGGAGGGACCGGTTCTTCTATTGGTTATTTAGTAAATGGTTTAGTTGACAGGGGTCATCATGTTACTTTGTTTGCCACTGGCGACTCTAAGACTAAAGCTCAGAAACTTATTTCTGTGAGAAAGACTTATTATAAAAACGACTATTCAGAAGTTCATGAATATCAAAATATAGCTGAGGCTTTTAAAAGATGCAAAGAATTTGATATTATTCATTGTGCAGTTGAACAAAAAAGTGTTATTTTTGCTGATTTAGTAAAGACACCTTCACTTCACTCTATTAGATATGGTGAATTCTTTGAACAAGAAAGGGAGTTATTAAAAAAACATAAACACCTTAATTATGTTGGCATCTCTAAGTCTCTTAAAAAATTACTTCCTTTTCTAAAATGGCAAGATATTATTTATAATGGTCTTAATGTTGATAATTTTATTCAACAAAAGGAACCAGGAGAATACCTTTTATTTTTAGCTAGACTAAGCCCACAAAAGGGAGTTGATACAGCTATTAAAATAGCTAAAAAATTAAAAATGAAATTAATTTTAGCTGGTAAAGTTTCAGAAGCTGATCGGGATTTTCTAGACAAAAAAGTTCTTCCTTTTATTGATGGCAAACAAATAATTTATAAGGGGGAAGTTTTAGGGCAGGAAAAAAAGAAGCTTTTAAGTGGTGCCTTTTGCTTAATTCAACCTAATAGATTGATAGAGGCTTTTGGTAATACTTTTTTAGAGGCCATGGCCTCAGCTGTTCCAGTTGTGGCTTACGATCAAGGAGCTATTAGGGAGTTGGTTGAAAATGGCAAGACTGGTTATGTTGTCAATGATTTTAATGAAATGTTAGGGGCTATTAAAAAAGTTAAAAATATTAAAAAAGAAGATTGTTTGAATAGGGCTCAGAAGTATTTTTCATTGGATAAAATGATTAGCTCTTATGAGAGTCTTTATTATAAAATAATTAAGTAATTTTAATCACTTAAAAGGTTGTTATAAATTTTTGTAATTATTTATTTTTTTTGTTAATATAATATTAATATTATTAATGCCTGGTTTTTCCAGGGTAAATTAAAATAAAAAAATATGAAGTTATCTAAACTTTATTTTTTACCATTGTTTTTGGTTTTAATTTTTTCTTTGTCAGCTTGTGGACAAAAGAATAATTCTAATCAAGAAAACAACTCCTCTCAAGAAAGTTCTTTCTTGGAGAATGATAATGGTGAAGAATCTTATTTTTCTTCTTCTGTTACTGAAATGTTTAAAGAAGGAAAGCCACTTGAATGTTCGGCTGAGATAAATGATGCCTATGCTGACATGACTGCTGTTTATTATTTTGATAACAAAAATGAAAGGGTTAGGGTGGAAATGAAAACTATTGATAAAGAGCAAGGGCTAGAGATTAATTCAGTTAGCATTATTAAGGATAATTGGAATTATTTTTGGGATGATTTAACTAATAAAGATGGTATGAAGATTAATCTAGAAGAAGATGATGAAGATCTTGCATCTGATGATTTAGAGGGTGAAGATGAATTGGTTGATATGGACGAGGTTTTTGATTTTAAATGTAAATCATGGAAGGTTGATAATTCCAAGTTTGATTTGCCAAAAGATAAAAATTTTAAAGATTTATCAAGTTTAATGAATACTTTTAATCAAAGTATTCCAGTAAGTAGTGGTCAGGGGGTAGATGAAAACTCCTTTAACATGCAAGACATAGATCTTTGTGCTTATTGTGAAATGATTGAGGATTTAAATGATAAGCAAGAATGTTTAAATTCTTGTAAATAAAATTTTAATTTTGAAAAATAAAAAAGGGAGTCTTGAAGGCTCCCTTTGTTTTTTATTTTAAACTTTTAATACAGTTGCAACATTCAGTTGCGCTTGGAACAAGCAATAAACGTTGCATTTCAATATTTCCTCCACATATCTGACAAATGCCATACTTGCCCTTTTTAATTAATTCTAGGACTTTTTCTAGCTTGGGAACTATGATTTTTTGTTTTTGAGCTACATAGTCTAAGTATTCTGACTCAAGGCCGGTTTCCTCGTCAGAGCCTTTAATAGCCTCACTGATCTTTTCTCGATTAACATAAGTATTTAATTCTGCCTGGATTTTGATTTTTTGTTCAGCTATGAATCCCAAGGGAAGGTTTCTGGTGCTAGTTTCTGCCATTTTCTCTATGTTTAAAGTTAGAAATTGTTAATTTGCGATTATTTATTTTATTATAAAAAACAAATAAAGTCAAGGTAATTCTATTCTATTTTGTTAATTTCTTCTATTTTACTTCCTTGTGTTTTTATTTTATATACTGTTTTTTGTATTTGGTTGTTTTTATTTATTATAATTGATACCGCTAAACCTTCTTGAGTTTCTTTGGAAAAATATTGGTCAAAAATGAAATTTCCTAAAGAATAAAAAATTGGTTTTTCTTTATAAATTTCGTAATTTTGGATTACGTGAGGGTGGTGACCAATAATTAAGTCAGCCCCAGAATCTATTATTTTTCTAGCTAAATTTTCTTGTTTTTTGTTAGCTTTTTCTTGATATTCCACGCCCCAATGAGGTGAAATTATTAAAAAATCACTTTGTTTTTTTAAAGCTTCGATTTGATTTAATATTTTGATTTCTTCGATATCTTGGTAGACAATACTAAAAGCAAAAAAAGCAATTTTTTTATTTTTAGTTTCAATTATTATAGCCGAACAATCTTCATTATTTAATATTTTTTGTTTTTCGTTTTCCTCGGCCTTGTATACTGTTGTAATATTTTTTAGTGATGATAAATTTCCATCCTTGCAGCCAAAATAATTAAAACCAAGTTCGCTTAAATTTTGATAAGTTTCTGCTATTCCTTTCTCTCCTTGATCTGATAAGTGATTGTTAGATAAGGTAAAAAGATTAAAATTATATTTTTTTAACTTTTCTATAATTTCTGGTTTAAAAGCAAAATCATAGAGATTGTCTGGTTTATAATGTAAACCATTATTGGTAATAGCTCCTTCTAGGTTGGCCATAACAAAATCATAATCTTCAGTAAATTTTTCTGTTTCTAATTTTTCAAATAAATAATCAAATCCATGAATATTTATTTTTTCGCCAACATGACGATCTAACATTAGGTCACCAAAGAATAGTAGGTTCAGATTTAAATCCTCTTCTTTTTCTTTTTGTGTTTCGTTTTGATTATTGGATTCAGTCTTTTGATCTGTCTGTTCCTTTTTTTCTTCTTTTTTAAAAAATTTTAGATCATTAATGTTTTTTTGATTTTTCTCTTGATTAACAAAATTAAAACTAATTAAAAAAATAAAAAGAGAGAATAAGAGCCCCGATATTGTTATAATTATTGTTTTTTTCATGGTTTAATTATAACTCTAAAGTATTTTATTTTCAAATTTAAGATAAGTTAAATTTATTTTTATTTTCCTTGAAATTATGCTAAAATTAACTAGTATTTATAATTAATATTATTTATTTATGTCTAAAAACAAAAAATCCGAACTTCTTCAGCCTCATATTTTATGTAAAAAAGGAGATATAGCCGAAAATGTTATTTTACCTGGTGATCCGGGTAGGGTTTTGCGGATTGCTAAACTGCTTGATGGTGGAAGGGAGATTTCTTTCAATCGGGAATACAGGGTTTTTACTGGAAAATATAAGGGAGTGCCGATTACAATTTGTTCAACTGGAATAGGTGGGCCTTCAACTGCTATAGC
>CAZNDY010000011.1:1575-5508 GCA_964572055.1 uncultured Gammaproteobacteria bacterium | reverse complement strand
GAGTGCCGATTACAATTTGTTCAACTGGAATAGGTGGGCCTTCAACTGCTATAGCTATGGAAGAACTTATAGCTATCGGGGCCAAGAAATTTATTAGAGTTGGTTCTTGTGGGGCCAATCAAGCTAAAATTAAAATTGGTGATTTGATAATTTCTGACAGTGTAGTTAGAGAAGATCACACTTGTCTTGATTATGTTCCACTTCAATATCCAGCCATTGCTGACCCTGACACTTTTCAAGTTATGAAAAGAGTTTCTGAGAATTTAAAATTTAAATATTATGCTGGACCAACCGTAACTGTTGATGCTTTGTTTTCACCTCATACCAAAGAAATTAAAAAAACTTGGTCAGCTTTTAATACTTTGGCTCAAGACATGGAGGCCGGAACAGTTTTGACTCTGGCTAGAGTTAAGGGTGTTAAGGCAGGAGTGGTTCTGTTGGTGGTTGATCAGGAGGCTGAAAAAAATATTAAACAAAAAATTGCTAAATATTCTCTTGAAGCTCAATCGGGAAAAGGTGAATTAGTGAAAATGGAAAACAAGGCGTCTTTGGTGGCTTTAGAATCTTTTGTTTTGATGTCAAAAAATAAAAAATAATATTTTAAAATAAATATGGGAGAAAAATATATAGGTACAAAATTTAAAACTATTTATAAAGGTGATTTTAAGCCAAGCGCTAGAGAATTAAAATTAATAAAAGATTTAATTAAAGTTGGTAAAGATCTGGCCAAGTTAGGGTGTAAAGATAATAATGGCGGTAATTTTAGTGTTAGAACTAAAAATGGCATAATCATTAAAACTACTGGTTCTTTTCCTCATCAATTAAAACAAAGTGATTTTTCTTTAGTTACTGGATTTAAAAAAGATGAAGTTTATGTTTATGGCCAAAAAGAGCCTAGCTCTGAAGCTCGTCTTCATTGGGGCGTTTATCAGGCTAGGCCAGAAATAAATTGTGTTTTGCATTCCCATGATTTTTTAGCTGTTAACTCCGAACAAAAAATAGAAGACATTGTTTATGTTAAGGAATATTCTTATGGAACAATGGAATCGGCTAGAGCAATTAAAAATGCCTCAAAAAAGGGGGACTATTTAATAATGCAAAATCACGGAGTTTTAGCTTTAGGGAAAAATATTTCATCAACTTTAAAATTAATTCAAAAATACCATGAAAAATTTAAAGCAATTACAAAAAGTCCTACCTCTAACTGTCGAATTAAAAAAGGATAAGGTTGTAATAATTGATCAAGTCTATCTTCCTGATAAATTAAAATTTATTCAATTAAGAAAATATTCTCAAGCTATTTCCGCTATAAAGGAATTTAATGTTCGCGGAGCTCAAGCTATTGGTGCTGTGGGTGGTGCTGGTATTTTTTTAGCTTCTTTACAATATAAAAAAAATGATCCTTTTGATTTTTTAAATTATTTAAAAAAAGTTTCTCAAGAAATAATAAAAGCTCGTCCAACAGCTAATAATTTATCTTGGGCGGTAAATAGAATACTTGGTGAAATAAATTCAAGTACTGTAAGTAGGATTAAAAAAGATATTTATAATTCTTATAAAAAATTACTAGAAGAAGAGGTAAATAATAATTTAAAAATTGGTGCTTATGGCGAGAAGTTAATCAAAAATAATTATCGCATCATGACTCATTGTAATGCCGGTTCACTTTCAGCTATTTGGTATGGAACGGCTACGGCTCCAATGTATAGTGCTATTTTAAAAGGCAAAAAAATATCAGTTTTAGTCGATGAAACCAGGCCATGGCTTCAGGGTGCTAGGCTTACTGCTTGGGAGATGAATAGAGCTGGCATTGAACATCGGGTCAATATTGATAGCGCCAGTGGTTTTTTAATGGAGAATAAAATGGTTGATATGGTAATAGTTGGGGCTGATAGAATAGCTTTAAATGGTGATACAGCTAATAAAATTGGAACTTATCCTTTAGCTTTAATGGCTAAAAGATACAAAATTCCTTTTTATGTAGCCGCTGTTAAGGCTACGATTGATTTTGAAACTAAAAATGGCAAGGAGATAGAAATAGAGCATCGTTCAGGTGATGAAGTTTTAAAGCATACTTCTTATTGGGAAAATAGAAATTTAGCCAAAAAACAGGGTAAAAATTTTAATCCATTACTTGAGATTTCTCCTAAAGGAACCAAGGCTTTTAATCCGGTTTTTGATGTTACTCCAGCTGACTTAATAACCGGCATTATAATTGAAGATGGTATATTTAAACCAAGTGAGATTAAAAAAATAAAATGAAAAAAATAACAATTCTAAGTATTGGCGGGGTTAAAGAGAAATATTATCAAACAGCTATAGCTGAATACAGTAAGAGATTGAGCAAGGATGTGAGGCTTGAGTTTATTGAATTGCCAGCTAAAAGTTTTTCTGAGAAAGATAGTTTAATTGCTAAAAAACAAGATAGTCAAAGGGTTTTGGAGTTTTTAAATAAAAACAAAAATTCTCAGGTTTTTTTGTTGTCAGAGAATGGGGAAGAGCTAGATTCGATACAGTTTTCTAAAAAAATATTTTCTTTTAATGAAGAAATAATTTTTGTAATCGCCGGAGCTTTGGGTTTTGATTTTGATGTTTTAAAAGATTATAAAAAATTATCATTATCTAAAATGACCTTTCTCCACGAAATGGCTAAAGTTGTTTTGGTGGAGCAAATTTATCGAGCAGTTAATATTGAAAAAGGGAAGAGATATCATTATTAATTTATAATTCTGTGAAGGAAAAATTATTTAAACTTAAATCCGATTTTCAGCCAGCTGGTGATCAACCAGAGGCTATAAAAAAGCTCTTGCAGGGAATAGAGAAGGGTTTTGATTATCAAACACTTTTAGGTGTGACTGGTTCTGGTAAAACATTTACAATAGCTAATATTATTCAAGAATTAAATAAACCTGTTTTAGTGATGGCGCCCAATAAATCTTTGGCTGCTCAGCTATATCGAGAATATAAAAATTTTTTTCCCGAGAATGCTGTTCATTATTTTGTTTCTTATTATGATTACTACCAGCCAGAGGCTTATATGCCAAATTCTGACACTTATATTGAAAAAGAAGCAATGATCAATGACGAAATTGACAGACTTCGTCATGGAGCAACCTCAGCCCTGCTTTCTCGTCGTGATGTTATAATTGTAGCTTCGGTTTCTTGTATATACAATTTGGGTGTTCCAATAAGTTATATGGAAGCTACTTTGCACCTAGAAAAGGACAAGCCATTAACCAGATCAGATCTAATTTCACAATTAATAAAAATGCAATTTGAAAGATCTTTAGGGGATGTTAAGCGTGGTCAGTTCAGAGTGCGTGGTGATGTTTTTGAGATTCGTCCAATGTCAGAAAATATTATTTATCGTTTAGAATTAAATGAACAAAGAGTTTCTGATTTAACAATTCTAGACAATACTACCAAAAATATTTTAGAGCATTTACCTGAGATAGTTATTTTTCCTCCCAAGCATTTTATTTCTACTAAGCCTCAAATAGAGCAAGCTATAAAAAGCATTCAAGAAGAATTAAAAGATCGCTTGAAATATTTCAAAAAAAACAAATTATATTTAGAAGCAGAGAGATTAGAGAGAAGGGTTAGATATGATATGGAAATGCTAAGAAGTCTTGGTTATTGTCATGGTATTGAAAATTATTCTAGACATTTAACTGGTAAATTAGCTGGAGAAGCTCCTGATTCTCTTTTGGAATATTTTCCTAGAGATGAAAAGGGAAAGCCAGATTTTCTTTTAGTGTCAGATGAAAGTCATATTGGTATTCCACAAATTGGTGGTATGTATGCCGGTGACAGAAGTCGCAAAGAAACTTTGATTAAATATGGCTGGCGATTGCCCTCAGCTTTAGATAATAGACCTTTAAAATTTTCTGAATTTGAAAAGAGGATTAATCAAGTAATATTTACTAGCGCTAC
>CAZNDY010000011.1:0-1475 GCA_964572055.1 uncultured Gammaproteobacteria bacterium | reverse complement strand
TAAAATTTTCTGAATTTGAAAAGAGGATTAATCAAGTAATATTTACTAGCGCTACTCCTGGTAAATTTGAAAAAGAAAAATCAAAACAAATAGTTGAGCAAGTTATTCGTCCGACAGGATTGGTTGACCCAGAGATAGAAATTCGTCCAGTTTTTGATAAAAAAACAAATTATAGTCAGATAAATGATATTATTAAAGAAGCTGAAAAAATAATTAAAAAAGGTAAGCGTGTTATAATTAACACTCTCACCAAAAAACAAGCTGAAGATTTAGATGCGTATTTGGGGCAAAATAATATCAAGTCAAATTATATGCATTCCGATACTAAAACTTTAGCTCGTAATGAAATATTAAAAGATTTTCGTTTAGGCAATTTTGATATTTTAATTGGTGTTAATTTACTTCGCGAGGGGCTGGATTTGCCGGAAGTATCTTTGGTTGCCATATTGGATGCTGATAGGGAGGGATTTTTGAGGAGTCAAACTTCACTTATTCAAACCATGGGTAGGGCCGCTCGTAATGTTTCTGGAAAAATTATTCTCTATGCTGATAACATGACTGGTTCAATTAAAAATGCTGTCAAAGAAGTAGAAAGAAGACGCAAAAAACAATTAGCTTATAATAAAAAGCATAATATAGACCCTAAAACTGTTATTAAAAAAATTGAAGATTTTTTGGATTTAGAAAAAAAAGATTAATATGAACGACAAAATAATCATTCGTGGAGCACGAATGCACAACTTAAAAAATATTGATTTAGAAATACCGCATAATAAATTAACGGTTATTACTGGCGTTTCTGGTAGTGGCAAATCATCACTTGCTTTTGATACAATTTTTGCCGAAGGACAACGTCGTTATGTTGAGTCACTTTCTCCTTATATGCGACAGTTTTTGGGTCAAAAAAAACCGGCTGATGTTGATGAGATATTAGGATTAGCTCCGGCTATTTCTATTGATCAGAAAGCTTTGTCACATAACCCTCGTTCTACTGTTGGAACTCTTACAGAAATTTATGATTATTTAAGAGTTCTTTATGCTCGTCTGGGAGAAGTTTTTTGCCCTTTATGTGGTCATAAGATCCAAAAATTATCGCTAGAAGAAATGGTTGATATTTCTATTAATCGAGCTAAGGATTCTAATAGTAAACACCTAACAATAATATCTCCAGTGGTTAGAGGAAGAAAGGGTGAATATTACCAATTATTATATGATTATTTGTCGTTAGGTTATTCGGAGGCTAGAATTGATGGAAAAATACAATCTTTGAGAGATCAGATTAAATTAAGTCCCAACAAAAAACATGACATAGATATTGTTATTGATAAAGTTTTACCAAGTGATGATTCTCGTTTATTTGAGGCTATAGAAAATGCTATTGCTTATAGCAAGGGCTTGGTTTATGTCGGTTTAGAAAAAGAAGAGTTTTTACTTTCTTCTAATTGGACTTGCCCTAATGATAATTTTTCTTTTCC
>CAZNDY010000010.1:3083-19933 GCA_964572055.1 uncultured Gammaproteobacteria bacterium | reverse complement strand
TTTTTGCAAAAATCAAAAAGATTGTTTTTTTCCTTCATGACTTATTTTTTGATTAACATTTTAATGAGCTGAATTAATAATTTATCACATTTATTAAATTTTGTCAATCAGCTTGTCTTCCCGCAAGAGGTCTGGTGAATTTAAAAAAACAACCCTAATATTAGGGTTGTTTTTTATATACTTTCTTATGGGGTGGCTAGTGGGGAAGCTTGGAAAACTTTTTTGATTAATTATACAACAAAATAAAAAATCACAATTTAAGCCATCGGACTATTAACAATATTAAGGATTAAAGTTTCATTTGTTGCGGCTTTTCAAATGGTATATATTCTTTAATCAATTTAATAGAGTATGATGATGCTATTTTATTATTAGAGTCTTTTTTTTGTTTTATTTCTAAATCAACTTTTAAAATATCCTCTGAATAAAGTCTTATTTCTCCACTATGTAACTTTTTTAAAAATATATCATCATCAATTGTTACTGGCCATAAAATACTATTATCTCCCATAATAAACGAATACGACTTTTCTTCGCCCGAATAAGATCCACGTTTGGGCTTTAAATAAACATTCTTCAACATTAATAAATTGTCCTCTGTTTCCTCAAGCAACTCTGTACGTGCATATTCTTCTATAAATTCTATATCCTCTTTTGCTATGATTTGTTCAACATTATCCTCATCAGATGTTTTAAAACTAATTTCAGTGGTTGCTGGAAATTTATTTTTTTATATATTATAATAATAGCATAATTAAATATTTTTAAAAGCCTAACCCTTATACCTAATAATTATAAGGTATAGTTTAAAGCCCTAGATAGCAGAGATGGTTTTCTGACCGGTTTTCGCTATCTAGGCGCGTACTCGAAAGGGTATGTTAACCGTGTCGGGAAACCTTTTTTGTATTTAATAATATGCTAAACAATTTAATTTTTGGAAAAATCTGTGAATATAAAATAATTTTAAAACTACTTGAAGAGGGATTTGATGTTTTTAGTCCAATAATTGATAATAAAGGGGTAGATTGTGTTATTAAAAATGAAAAAGGAAAATACATTGAAATACAAATCAAGGGGAGACAACCGAGAGATATTTTTAATATTAAAAATTTTCAACCAAAAGATAATTATTTTTTTATATTAATCCCCTCAGATCAAGCAACCTATATAATCCCCTCCTTTAAAATATATGAATGGCTAAAGGGCAGAAAAAAGTTCACCCTATCAAAAACAGCAAGAAAGGAGTTTGAAGAAAAATACTCATTATTAAACCAATAGTTAACATTAATCAGCTCGTTTTGGAGCCCTATACTGTCAAATTTGAGCCGTTTTGATGCTTTTGTGTCTTACCCTATTGCTTAACGATTTTTCTTGAAAATAGGCACAGTAATTGCTTAAACATTTAGATTTTTTAAAAACTGTCTTATAATATAAAAATAATATAAATTTAAAAATATGATTAAAAACAAAAAATGTATTATTAGTATTTTATTAATAATACCTATTGCTTTATTTTTTATACTTAAACAAGACAAGGAGAAAAAAATAATATATTATGATGTGCCAGTTAAACAAATAATAGAAAAAGACCCTTTAAATCCTTGTTTGAGTATAAAATTTACAAAACCCTCTAAAGGAGAAACTGAATACAACGACTACATTAAAGAAAATCTATTTGTTAAATATTTAAGATTTACTCTAAATAAATATATTAATAACAACTTTGCTCCCTGTGACAAGGATTGTTCATTCCCGGGTTTATATAATGGCAAACATTTTGAAGACACAGCTTATCAAGACCTACAAATCTATTCTCCAGAAATATTGGCAAGCAAATTTATTGTTTTGGAAACAGAAATAGCTGTAGGAGGAGGTCAATCTATTGTTTTAATGTTTAAAGATTTCCCAGATAAGCTATATTATGCCTGGATATATGGAGAAGACGAGGATTACCTTGACTTAAGAGGTTTTTCTGAATATGATTCGCCTAAAACAATAGAGGAAATACAAAAAATATTTATAAACCAAATTTGTGATAAATCCATGGGCATATAAAATAATTTTAAAATATGAAAAATAAAAGAGAAATAAGCCTAGAAGAATATTTTTTAAAAAATAAAAGCCAGTATAAAGGCTCTTCTACATTAGAAACTATAAAAGAAATAATTAAAAACTATAAAAAAGACCTAAAAATAAAAAAAAGTGCCAAGGCAGTAATAATAATAAACAAAATAGAAGATATTTTTAAAAATCTAGACTTTAATTGGATTAATAAAATAGAGAACAAAGAGGCAACTTATGTAAACGAAGGAAATGTAATAAATGATTTAGTTGTTTTTTATAAAAAAAACAAACAGCTTTTTGATAATTATAGTCAAGACAAAAAAGAAAATATACAAAAAATACTAAATGAGTGGGAATATTTTAAAGATAAGGTTTTGTTTAATACCAGTTGTTTTGTAGATAAAAATCTCGGAACAATTGAATTATTATATATCAAAAAAAGCGACTTAGAAGAATATACAAAAGACTACTTAAATTTCTCCACAAAAATATTTAAAGACACCAAACATCACATTTGCTTAAATTTCATTTGTAAAAAAACAGACAAAGACTTTACTATAGAAAACATTAGAAATAAATTGTTAAATTATAAATAATTTTGTAAAAATATGGAACAAACAAAAAAATATTGGCCATTAATTTTAATATTTATTTGCTTCGCAGCGTTTTATTTTTATTGGTTTGAATTAAGACCCTCTAAGATTAGAATTTCATGTGGTCAGCAAATTCAAAGGGAAATAGATGAGGGTAAAAGTTATTCAGTAGATCAAGTAAAAAATCGATATTATTTTTGTCTAATAAAAAATGGTTTAAAGCAAAATTTTTAAATACACTTTTTTATTTTTCGACAGTTTAAAAATTTATACAAGTTTCTATAAAAAAAGTCTTTACTTACAAAGATTAAAATGAGAGGGTGGGTGCCCTTTTTTTTGTTGTGTTTAAGATAAAAATGGTTTAAAATATAACAAAATACTAATAATTTATCCATTCCGTTAAAACGGAATGTAAAATATGAAATTCAAAATACACTGTCCTAATTGCAAAAGATTATTATATAAGATAAAGCCAAGCCAAGAAATTCAGGAGTTTTATTGTAATCAATGTAATAATTGTTTTGAAGTTTTATTAATAAATCTAGAGCCAGACGAGGGCTCTCTGTTTGATATAACAATTAGAAATAATAAAAATTATATATACAAAAATATTAACGAAAATTTTGATCCAGAACTATTATGCATATTGTGCGGAGGAGAACTGTCAAAAAACAAACAAGAAGAGGAAGGAGAAAAAACAAAAAAATGCAGGTCTTGCGGAGCTATTTTTAATATTTGTTTTGATTATCTTGACTAGCTTTTGTTCTTGACTAACTTTTTAAATTTGTTAAAATAATAATAATTCTTTTAAAATTAATTTTATCAGAAGGTATTAGGAAGTCGCCAATAGTGCCTCAACCTAACTTTAATTAAAATTAAAGACGGCCTTCGGTAAATCATATGTTGCAAGATCTTTTCTTGTTTTTTGTGATTTTCCGAGGGCCTTTTTTAATACCCAAAACAAAAAGATCTTAGCAACACTGATTTGCCGAGGTCTTTTTTTTATGAAAAATCAAAATAAAATACCCAAGGAATATGTTGAGATAATAATAGAAATATTAGAGCAAACAATATTAAACAAAGGCAGTCCAAATGAAGAATCTTAAATTATTTATAAACTAACAACCAAATTTTATGGACAACAAAAAAAGGACTAAAAAGGCAAGGCTTGCAAGAGTTCCTAAAAAAATAATCGACAATGAAAAATACTCAATAAAAATAATCCCTCTCAATTTTCGGATTGATACTAAATTACCAAAGAAAAAAAAATACAGAACAATAAATAGGGATTTTTATTGCCCAATTGATCAACCACTATCTTCGGCAATCGAAATAGCTGAAGACGCTATAAAAAAATATTTTATAATTAACAAAGAATAATATGAATAACACATCAATAAGAGACATTGTCTCTATAATAAAGGAAGTATCTCCGGAAACAACTAAAAACAAACTAGTTAAAATAATACAAACACTTAAAAAGAATTTAGGCATAGAAGATAAAACAACTATCAAGGAAATTAGAAGAGAGATAAACGAAGTGGAAAGAAGCTTAAAAAGACAAGAGAAAATTAATAATGAAATAATAAGCTATTCTGATTTAATAAAAACAAAAAACAACATTTCTTATATCGTTGAAAAATTAATCCCAAAAGAAAGTATTGCTATAATCTCTGGTTATCCAGGAAGCTATAAAACCTGGATATGCCTACACATTGCCATATCGGTAACGCAGGGGCTCTTGGTTTTTGAAAAATTTTCCACAGAAAAAACCAACATATTAATTATTGACGAAGAAAACAGTGTATCACTATTAAAAAACCGTCTTGAATGTTTATCAGATAAAAAAAGCCTTAACATCTATTTTATGGTAATGAATAATTTTAAAGCAACTGAGGAAAATATTTCAAATATAAAGAAGATAATCAAGTTAAAAAGAATTGGGTTTATAATTATTGACAGCTTTATTAGAGTCCTCGATGGAGAAGAAAACAGTGCAAAAGATGTTTCTAAAACATTTAACGAATTAAGAAAAATAACAAAATACGGAGCCAGTATTTTAATTACACACCACCATAGAAAGGGAAACGAAAAACAAAATAACCCAAATTCTTTAAGGGGTTCAAGCGATATACTCGCAAGCATAGATTCTAGTTTCTCTGTAAACAAAAAAGATAATAATAAGATATTTATAAAGCAAATGAAAAACAGGTTTTCTCAAGAAGAAGCGGAATTTATCATTAATATAGAAAAAGAGGCTTCTCTCTTAAAGTTTAAATACGCAAGAAATTTAACAACGGAAGATATTGAAGAAACGAGAAAAAATCAAATCTTTAAAATTATAAAAGAAGGGGGCAGTGTTGATATAGGATTTATATATGAAAAATCTTCACTTGGTAAAAATAGGACAGGAGTCATATTAAAAGAACTTGAAGAAGAAGAAAAAATTACAATAACAACAAAAGAAAAAAATAAGAAATATTATTCGGTTTCGTCTCTTTAGTCTCTGTTTTTTAATTTTTTAATATCTAAAGATATTAAAAAACTAAAAAACAGACTATACCAACATAAAAGGCTTGCAAAACAAGGGTAAAAATAAAAAACATTTAGATTTTTTAAAACTTGTCTTATAATGCAAATTAAAAATTATAATTAATACAAAAATATGGTTAAAAAAGCAATTGCATATTATAGGGTTTCAACGGATCTACAAAAAGAAGAAAAAACTATTAATGTTCAAAAAATGAAAGTCAGAGAATTTGCTTTAAAAAACAACTATTCAATAATTGAAGAGTTTTCAGATGATGGTTTTAGCGGAGGATTAGAAAACAGACCAGGACTAAAAGATATGGTTAATAAACTTCCTCTTATTGAATCTGATTATATTATTATTTACAAACTTGATCGCTTAGCTAGAGATTTATATATACAAGAAGGGCTTATTAAAGAATTTAATAAAGCAAATAAAATATTAATTTCTGCCCTTGAGCCAGATCTCGATAATAGCGACCCGTTTAGAAAAGCCTTTAGACAAATGCTTGGAGTTTTTTCTGAATTCGAAAAAGCAATGATCGCCTTAAGGCTAGAAGGAGGAAGGGAGAAGAAAGTAAAAGAAGGTGGATGGCATGGTGGAAAAATATATGGCTACAACAATAAAGACGGCAAGCTTATTATTAATAAAGAAGAGGCTAAAGTGATAAATCTAATATTCAGATTAAAATATAACAATGTCTCGTATAAAAATATAGCCAAACATTTAACCGATCTGAAAAAGACAACAAAGAGAGGAAACACAAATTGGCAAGTATCAACTATTAAAAAAATATATACAAATCCAATTTATAAAAAAGGGATTATTTTTTATAAAGGAGAAAAATATAAATCCCAACATCCTAAAATACCCTCTTTTTATAAAGAGAAGAATATGGAAATTAAAACAAGCAGTCCAATCAGAGAAAAAATATAATAAAAATATATATGAAAAACTATTTTAGCTATTTTAGAGTATCTTCTACAAACCAAGCAGAAAATGGAGTGTCTCTAGAGGCACAACAAGAGGCAAATCAGAAATTTGCAAAAGAAAAGGGGCTTGAAATAGTTAAAGAATTTAAAGAAATACAAAGTGCAGCAAAACAAGGAAGAAAAGAGTTTAATTTAATGTTATCAGAAATTAAGAAAAAAAATAATATTGAAGGAATTATTTTTCACGATGTTGACAGATCTGCTCGATCTATAAGCGATTGGGCAAAAATAAAAGAGTTATCAAATAAAGGTTACAAAATATATTTTAGCAGAGACGGATCCGATTTAAGTAATAGGGGAAGCTCCTTAACTGCCTCCATTAAAGCGGTTATAGCAGAAGATTTTATAATGAACTTATCTCAAGAAACAAAAAAGGGATTATATAAGAGAGCAGAGCAAGGATATACCGTCTTTGGTCATACCATTCTTGGATATAAAACAAAAGAAAAGGGCATAAGAGAAATAGATAAAGAGATAGCCCCATTAATTCTTAAATGTTTTGAACTATACTCAACTGGAAGATATTCTTTAAAAGACTTAGCCGAACTTATGTATAAAAAAGGGCTAAGAGCAAAAAATGGAAAAAAAATAGAGTTTAACAAACTTAGTAGAATTTTAAATAATAAATATTATACTGGATTAATTGTAATAAAAAACAAAACCTTCAATGGGCTACATAAACCAATAATATCTATTAAGCTTTTTAATAAAGTGCAAAACATATTAAATAAAAGGCACTCCCCTAAAATCAAGCGTTATAAATATAAGTTTCAACACATACTTAATTGCAGTTCTTGTGGCAGAAAACTAAAAGCAATGACTGCTAAAGGAAAATACCAATATTATTATTGTAGAAACAAAGAGTGCCCGATGAAGTCGGTGTTAGAAACCAAAATAGAACAATGGCTACTAAATGAAATTAAAAAAATAAAATTTACCAAAGATGAGGTTGCGGAAATGTTAAAGATTTCTAAAGAAATAAAAAATGTTTATTTAAGGGAATTAGAACAAAGAGAAAATAGCCTCAAAATACAGGCAGAAAAAAATGAAACCAAGCTAAATAAATTAACTGATTTGTTTCTCGAAGAAAAAATAAGCGAAGAAGAATACACTAAAAAAAGAGAAGAAATTATTAATAACAAAAAGTTTTTAGAGGCAGAATTAAGTAATTTTAAAATTAACAATACTGATACAGCAGAAAGAACTGCAGAGCTAATTAAACTACTATCCGATCCGATTTATGCTTATAAAATGGCAAACCAACAAAATAGGCTTGATTTTATAGGTAAAATGATAAAAAACATTAAAATTTCTCAAGAAGGGGTATTATTAGAGTGGCAAACCGCTTTTGAGCCTTTATATAAAAGAAAAAATGAGCATTTGAGCTCATCTTTTTCACAAGGGGTGGCTAGAGGGAATCGAACCCTCACTACTGGTACCACAAACCAGTGTTCTAGCCGCTAAACTATAGCCACCATCAACCGAAATATTTAAAAACTAAATTCGGTAAAAATAAATATTATCATTATCTTCCTTCAAGATTCTTTCTGGTTCAAAATTTGGTAATTTAAAATGATAACTTATAACTAACGTTCCTGGACGACACTCTGTTTTAAACTTTTTTTCTAATCTCATCATCATTTCTGGACTTAAAAAACAATAAATTATATCAGCTTCCTTCAAATTAACTTTAAACATGTCTTTTCTGATGATTTTTATAAAACTACCAGAAAGAGCAATTTGAATTTTAGCTAAAATATAAGGAAAAAAAGAATACTCAACGCCAATTAATTTTTTATTACCAAATCTTTGTTCAACTGCTCTTAAAAATCCAGCCTTACCAGACCCCAATTCATAAACACATTCACTTCCTTTTAAATCTAAATCTTTTAGAATGGTTAAAACAGCTTCAAATTTAGTGGAAATAAAAGGAGCAAAGCCTCGAAAAACAATATTATAAAATTGAACGGAGGCTAAAATCAAAATTAAGATTAAAACAAACAAAACAAAAAAGAAAAAATAAATCATAAATTTGATTTAATTAAGAGCACTTAAATGTGTCCCCGCTAGGAATCGAACCTAGATATTCAGCTTAGAAGGCTGATGTTCTATCCATTGAACTACAGGGACAAAAAAATTAAAAACAAAAACAAGTGAGCAAAAAGCTCAATATTTAATAATTTAACAAAGAGAAAAACAAAAGTCAACTAGTAAAATTTTTTCTTTTTTATTAAATAAAAGCAAAAAATAATAAATAAATTGTGCTAGTTTTCTTTTTATACTATTTTTCTTTAGTTTCTTTTTTAAAATAAAAATAGAGCAAAAAAACAGCACCAACAAATATTAAAACATCAGCCAAATTAAACACCGTAAAAGAATAAAAATCTAAATAATCAACAACAAAAGAATATTGCAAACGATCTATCAAATTACTTAAAGCTCCACAAAAAATAGCTAAAAATCCCCAAAATTCATATTGTCTTTTTTTATAAAACAAAAAAATTAAATAAACTAAAATTAAAAACAAAACAAAAATAATAAATAAATTCAAAAACAAACCACTAAACGGTAAAGAAAAAGCTATATACTTATTGGCTGTAAAACTAAACCTTAAAACTTCGCCTAAAATATTTTTACTCTCTAAAAAATCTATTGCTAAAAACTTTAAAATTCTATCCACAATAAAAAATATAGCTATTAAAAAAATAATAGCTATATTTATAATATTTTCTTTTTTTGAAAAAAAATTATTCATTTTCTTCTTGAAGTTTGGTCTTGCACTCAATACATGAGCTAGCTGTTGGTCTAGCCTCTAATCTTTTTTCGCTTATTTCTCCTCCACAATATTTACAAATATTATAAGTTCCTTTCTCAATTCTGTTTAAAGTAGAATCAATCTCTTCTAATGTTTTTTCTAAAACTTTTTCAGCCACAACGGTAGTTGAATATTCACTAATTTCTTGAGCATTTTCATCTGGCTTATCACCATACTCAGGAAATTTAGCTACTCTATTATCAACTTCATGTAAATCTTTTTTTGACAAATCATTAAGATCGGCTAAAATTTGTTTTTTTCTTTCCAAAAGATCTTTCTTTATTTTTTCAACTTTTTTTACGTCCAACATACTTTTGAAAAATTTTAATTTCAATTAAAATCTTCTAATAAATTCTAAAAATAAGGCCTTTTTAAGGCTTTTAATATTACCTAGTATATACCAAAAAAATGTTTTTGACAAGCCTATTTTTTTTTGTTATTATTTTCTTGCTTTAAAGCAAAACTAAAGGAGCGGTAGTTCAGTTGGTTAGAACGCCTGCCTGTCACGCAGGAGGTCGCGGGTTCGAGTCCCGTCCGTTCCGCATTTTAGCGGGTATCGTATAATGGCTTTTATATCAGCCTTCCAAGCTGAGGATGGGGGTTCGATTCCCCCTACCCGCTCAAACAAAAAAACAGTTATTAATTAACTGTTTTTTTGTTTAACTAAATTTATCTTTTTTTGTTTTATAAATAAACCACCAAGAAGCAAAAAAAGTAGACAAAGGAACGGATAAAATTATTCCGATGCTTCCACTTAAAGCCCTTACTATTTCCGTACTAATAGCCTCGCTACTAATCATTTGTTCAAAACTAGCGAAAGGGTTTTCTGGGCTAACAAACAATATTAGAACCGGCAAAGAAACACCAGCATAAGCTAAAAAAAGAGTATTAGTCATTGAAGAAATGTGAGAAACTCCAATTTTATGAGCCTTATTAAAAACATCTTTCCAGTCCTGATGAGGGTTAGATTCAACTATTTGTTCAACAGCCGCAACCTGAGAAATTATTATATCATCTATCACCCCTAAAGTTCCAATAATTATTCCTGCTAATAAAAATCCTTTAAAGTTTATAACACTCTGCCCAATATTTAATAAAATAAAAACATCTTCATTAAAAGCACCTGACAACTTAGCTAAATTAATAAAAAGCCAAGAAAAACCTATGACCAAAGATAAGCTTAAAAAAATAGATAAAGCAGATATATGAGATTTAGCATTAAAGCCTTCCGTTAAATAAACAATAAATAACAATATTAAAAAAGACCCAACAGAAGTAATTAAAACTGGATTAGCGCCATTCAATATTTTAGGAACAATAAAAAATATTATTATTAAAAAAGTTAAAAACAGAGAAGCCACAGATCTCAAGCCCTTAAATTTACCAACTAAAAGTAAAAGCAAAAAAAATAAAGAACCAATTATAATTAAAATATTTTTTCTAGAGTAATCTGTTATATAATAATTATATGAATTATCACTTTGATTCCAAGAAGCCAAAACAAAAACCCGCTGACCCTCTTTATAAACCTTATTTCCCAAAACTTCAACATTGCCAATTCCAATAAAAATAATTTCTTTATTCTTGAAATCACCCTCCACGCCCAACAAACGAACATTCTGCTGTTTTATTATTCGACCATCATCTCCCTTTTTTTCTTCTTCATCTATAATTTCCAAAACCTCAGCTTTAAAAACTATATTAGAGTTTGCCTTTGAAGAGTCACTAGCTAAAACAGGTTTATTAATTAGAAAAAATATAAAGAAAATAAGAGTAAAAATAACTGTTTTTCTGATATTATCCATAGTATTTTAAATAAAATCTATTGCGAAATTAGCCTTATTTTGCTAATATTATTTTATCTTTGTATTCTAACAAATTTTTTAAATTTTGAAAAACAAAAAAATAAATAAAAAAATGATAAAAAAAGATTTGCAAAAAAGAACATCAGGTTCTCAATACTATAGACCAAAAAAAATAAAAATGGTTTATAAAAAAACAAATAATATAAACTATTCTAGAAAAAAGAAAAAAAACATTTTTATTTCTTTTTTATTTAATAGAAAAACCATTAGAGCTTTTGTTATTTTATTTTTAATAGGCATTATTGTTTCTTTAACAACCATATTTTTTCTTTCCAAAGATTTACCTAACCCCAATCAACTTATTGAAAGAGAAATCGCTCAAAGTACAATTATTTATGATAGGTCTGGAGAAAATATATTATATGAATTTCATGGTGAAGAGAAAAGAACTTTAATAAATTTATCTGAAATTCCAGACCATGCCGAACAAGCAACTATAGCCATCGAGGATAAAAATTTTTATAAACATAAAGGTGTTAGCTTTTTAGCTATTGCCAGAACAATAATAACTAATGTTTTGTATGGCAAAAAAGCTGGAGCATCAACACTAACCCAACAATTTGTTAAAAACTCTTTATTAACTTCTGAAAAAAAATATTCTCGAAAAATAAAAGAAATGATTATTGCCCAAAGAATAGAAAAAAAATTCAGTAAAGATGAAATTTTACAAATGTACTTAAATGAAATTCCATACGGATCTAATGCTTATGGTATTGAGGCTGCTAGTCAAAAATATTTTGGCAAGCCCGCCAAAGACTTAGTTTTAGCTGAAAGCGCTATTTTAGCCGCCCTTCCACAAGCTCCTAGTAGATATTCTCCTTATGGACCAAACAAAGATCTTTTAATTGGCAGACAACGATATATCTTAGATTTAATGCAAGAACAGGGATATATCAATGAAGAAGAAAAAGAAGAAGCTAAAAATTATCAATTAATCTTCAAGGGTCCGGAAACTAATATAATAGCTCCTCATTTCGTAATGTATGTCAAGGAAGTCTTGTCAGAAAAATATGGCACAAAAGAAGTAGAGCAAGGTGGTTTAAAAATATATACTACCCTTGATTTAGAAAAACAAAAAATAGCCGAAGAAGCTATAAAAAATAGAGTCGAAGAAAATGTTTCAAAATTTAATGCCAATAATGCCTCTTTGGTGGCCATTGATCCTAAAAATGGACAAGTTTTAGCCATGGTTGGTTCAAAAGATTATTTTAATCAA
Source organism: uncultured Gammaproteobacteria bacterium (assembly GCA_964572055.1). GTDB lineage: Bacteria > Patescibacteriota > Patescibacteriia > Patescibacteriales > UBA12465. Next base: position 7,858 of record CAZNDY010000010.1, on the reverse strand, counting down.
GAAATAGATGGACAGGTAAATGTTGCTTTAAGATTAAGACAACCAGGATCATCAATGAAGCCCCTGGTTTATGCTGCATTATTCAAAAAAGGATTTAACCCAAATTCAATTTTATATGATGTAATTACTAATTTTTCTGCTTCTGGAAAGGCCTATGAACCAAATAACTATAACGGTCAAGAAAGTGGACCAATTTCTATAAGAAAAGCTCTAGCAGGCTCTCTAAACATCCCAGCTGTAAAAGCTCTATATCTAGCTGGAATAAATAATGTTATCGATCTAGCCAAAGAAGCTGGATATTCAAGTTTAACTGACCCTGATAATTATGGCTTGTCTCTTGTTTTGGGTGGTGCTGAAGTTAGACTTTTAGAACATGTTAATGCTTACAGTATTTTTGCTAGAGAAGGAGAAATAAGTCCTATAAACATAATTTTAAAAGTAGAAGATAAGAATGGAAAAATTTTAGAAGAATTTCAAGAAAGAAAGAAAAAGGTTTTAGAGCCAAATATAGCTAAAATGATTAACAGTATTTTATCAGACAATTCTGCCAGGTCTTTTGTTTTTGGAGAAAGAAACACTTTAACCCTGGAAAATAGGCCAGTAGCAGCAAAAACTGGAACAACTAATAACTTTAGAGATGCCTGGACAATGGGCTATACTCCGTCTCTTGTCGCTGGTGTTTGGGTTGGAAACAATGATAATTCAGAAATGAAAAGAGGAGCTGATGGTAGTGTGATTGCTGCTCCAATCTGGAACGAATTCATGAAAAATGCACTCCAAGGAACACCTGTAGAAAACTTTTCTGAACCACAAATAGAAAAAACTGGCAAAGCATTAATTGATGGAGAACCGGTCGGAAAAACAATTAAAATCAACAAAGAAACGGGTGATATAGCGACAGAAACCACTTCAGCTGAATTAATAGAAGAAGTATTTTTTGCTGATCACCACTCTATACTATATTATATAGACAAAGAAAACCCATTAGAACCAATACCAAATAATCCAGAAAATGACCCTCAATTTAAATTATGGGAAGATAGGGTTCTGGAGTGGGCAAAAAAACAAGACGAACATTATAATCCAGACATCTTAAATCAAGCTGAAAATATTTATGACCCAGAAAATATTCCTGTTTTTTCTATAAAAAACATGGAAGACAATTCTACTATAAGTACTGAAAATTTCTCCGTAGAACTACAAGCAACAGCCCCTAGAGGAATATATAAAGTAGATTATTATATAAATGGAAATTTATTAGACAGAAAAACATCTTATCCTTTTGATTTAAATAAAGACATTTCCTTCTTAAATAATGGATATTATAATCTAAAGGTCGTGGTTTGTGACGATGTTTTAAATTGCGCCGAAAAATCATTAGAATTTAATCTAGTCCTAAACAAAAACAATGAAAGACTTCCTTCTAATCTAAATATTATTTATCCAACCAGTGGGTTAGCTTTAAATTCAATAGACTTCCCCTTAAATATTGAAATGATTATTACCAACCCCGATCAAATAATAAAAGTTGATTTGTTCACTAAAAACGAAAAAACAGGAGATATAAATAAAATAAAAACAATAAATAATATTTTAAATAAAACAATTGAAAGTAAATGGGAAATGCTACCAGAAAGCGGAACGTACAAACTTTATGCCGAATTTTATGACTGGAATGGACTTGTCAAAAAAAGCAATCAAGTAACTATTAATATAAACTAAAATTAGTTTTTCTTACAAAAAAACAATCTATTAAGATTGTTTTTTTATTATCCCTTTTAAAAAGCTTAATCAAAAAACTTTTTGTTGTTTTAGTTTTTGTTGTTTTAGTTCTTCTTTTTTAAGATCAATTTTTTCTCCAATTAAATCAATAATACTCTTGGAAAAATTTTTTATCATTTCCTTATTTTTTTCTTTTTTTCGATCATAATTTTCTTCTTCAATAAACAAGATTACGTCAGTTAAAGATCTGCCTCCGTTTTTATTTTTTTCATTTCTAATTTGATTTTTATTTTCCAAAGTGTTGCTAGTTAAATCTAAACAAACTCTAACAAAATTCTTTTTATTATTATCATCTAAATAATAAAATTTAAAAAAAGCATCAACTCCACAATAATCAAGGTGTGATCCTTGAGCTGGATAATATTCTAAATCAGAATATTCGGCCCCCATCTCATCTACTATGGTAGCATGTAAATCATTGGCAAAATCAGTAGCTGGATCACAAGCATCAAAGCTCCTCAATTGACTTTTTTCTATTATTTCAAATTGATCTTCTTCGCTAATTTCTCTTAGAAAAATATATCTATTTTTAACAACCCTGTTTTCTACTATCTCTTTTAATTTTAAACTTATTTCACCTTTTAAACGTTCAAACATTTCTTTTTTTTCCAACTTAATCCATGACAAAAAAGACTTGGGGTTTTTACAACTCTTATTTTTTACTAAATATTCAATAGCCAAAAAATCTGTTAATTTATTTTCAATATTTTCTACATATCTACGATTATTAATAGAGCCCAGATAATTTATTTCTTGCTCTACTCCTCTTTTGTTTTCAAAATTAAAATTATCCATACAACAAAATTAAAGTGTTCCCACCACGAATCGAACGTGGATCTAGAACTTAGGAGGTTCTTGTTTTATCCATTAAACTATGGGAACTTTATCAATATTTATAAATTTAACAGTCTCTAAAACAAAAGTCAAACTATTTTTTTCTTTGACAAAAGGACAATATTTACTTAAAATTAAAAAGAGAATATAAATATAAAAATTTAACTAATAAATTAAATTGAATCTTATGTTTAAAAAAGATCAAAAATTTGAAAATTTTACTGAAGCAGAAACTATTATTGGGGAGTCTGTATTGGTTAAAGGAAACTTTGAAAGTAACGGAAACTTAATAATCAACGGGTCTCTTGAAGGTGAAATAAAAACAAAAGGCGCTATTTTAGCTGGGGAAAAATCAAAAATCAACGCCAACATATCTGCTCAAGAAATGATGGTTAAAGGAAACGTAGTTGGAAATTTAAACATATCTGATTATTTAGCCATTGGAGAAAATGCTAAAATATTAGGAGACATTAAATGTTCTCAAATATCAATAGAAAGAGGTGCTGAAATAAACGGACAGGTTTCAATTAGCAGTCAAACAAATAAAAAAGAAAAAGATATTGAAGTTGAAAGAATAGAAACTGATAATTCTCTATAAAAAATCAAAATAAAAACAATTATGAACGTTTTTATTTATGACGCTATTACCGAAAAATATAAAAAAAGCACTAGAAGATTTGAAGAAAGAATTAATGCCCTTGGCTTACAAGGAAAAATTATATATCTTCAATCTATTAAAAACCACAAAGAAGCAATAGACCAAGAAATAAGAAATGGCGCCAAAACAATAATAATATTAGGAAACGACCAAACTGTTAACCTTATTATAAATATTTTAGCTAATATTAGCGAAAATATTCCTGTTTTTATTGTGCCCATAGGAAACAACAATAATATAGCAGAATCAATGGGTATAAAAAATGAAAAAGAAGCTGCTTTTATTCTTTCTGCTCGAAGAATGGAAAATGTTAAAATAGCAAAAGCTAACCATCTTTTTTTTATAAATAACTGTCAAATTACCAATAAATCAACTAACTTAAAAATAGACAACTCTTATTCAATATATTCTGAAAAAGAAACAAAATATAAAATAATAAACCTCATAGACAAAGAATCTTTTTTAAAAAACATAAAATCATCACCTCAAGATGATGTTTTAGAGCTTATTATAAAAAACAAGGGAAACGACATAAGTGTTTTCCCGATTAAAAAGGATCTAGAAATAAAAAACGACCAAGAAAAAATATTATTAGACAACTCAATTGAAATAGACTCTCCAGTCAATATATCAATAAGTAAAAAAACTATCTCTTTTATAGTCGGAAAAGAAAGATTTTTTTAAATTGTTCTACGTAGAACAATTTAAAAAAATTTAAAAACAGCCAAACCAACACAAAAAACTCTAATTATATAATAAATCTAACAAATATAAATATTAAGGATTACAGGTTGATTTTTAAATCACTAACAAAAAACAAGAGCTAATAACTATTTTAAAAATAAAAATGTTCTACGTAGAACATTTATAACTTATGAAAACCTTCAAAGAAGTTATAAAGGGTCAAAGAATTGTTTTAAAAAGAAACAAACCAAAAATAAAAATCGCTAAAAAAATATTTGAAACAATCAATACAAACAGAAAACACTTAAGACCATGGTTAAAATGGGAAAAAAACACACTAAAAGAAGAAGACTCATTAAAATATTTGTTTGATGAAGAAGAAAAAACAAAAAAAAGAGAAAAAGTTCAGTATGAAATATATTTAAAAAATAGATATATTGGAAATATTGGCATTTTTGATATAGACAAAATAAACAAATCAGCAGAAATAGGATATTGGCTTTCTCAAGAATTTACTAGAAATGGCTATACAACAGAAGCTTTGAAATTAATAGAAAAAGAACTTTTTCATTCTTTGGGTTTAAATAGAATACAAATAAAATGTGATGAAAAAAATATTGCCTCCAGTTCTGTTGCCAAAAAATGTAACTACAAACTTGAAGGGATATTAAGACAAAATAATTATAGCTATCATTTTAAAAACTTTCGAAATACCTTGGTCTTTTCTAAACTAAAATCAGACACCAAAAAATAAATTGAGAGAAAAAATAAAATAAAAAATGTTCTACGTAGAACATTTTTTATTTTATTTATCAAT
>CAZNDY010000010.1:0-2983 GCA_964572055.1 uncultured Gammaproteobacteria bacterium | reverse complement strand
AAAAAATAAAATAAAAAATGTTCTACGTAGAACATTTTTTATTTTATTTATCAATCAATTATTTAAGATTTTAATTAATAACTTTAACCTCTGGAATTTCTTCATCTTTTTTCTTTTTTTTAAACACAATTTTTTGTTGTAAAGCAGTAAATAAAGTAGTTAAAAACCAATAAAGAGTTAAACCAGCAGGCATTGTTATGCCTATAAAAACAGTTACAGCCGGCATAACATACAACATTTGCTTATTCATTATAGCAGTCATACTTTCGTCTTTAGAACCTTTTACATCTATAGCTGGCTTTTTGGTATTCATCATCTTAGCTTGCCAAAACTGAGCTAAACCAGCCAAAACAGCTAAAACAACACTCTTTTCGGATAAATCAAAAAAACCTAAAGAAAGCGTGTTTATAGTTTCTGGATTTTTTATAAAAGGATATAAAAGATCTAAATGGTTTTGAGCAAAACCATCTCTAAAAACCCTAAAAATAGCTATAAAAAATGGCAACTGAATCAAAAGAGGAAAACAAGAAGAAAAAGGATTAACCTTGTTTTCTTTATAAAGAGCCATTAATTCCAAACTTAAAGCCTGTTGATCTCCTTTATGTTTCTTTTTTAGCTCATCTATTTTAGGCTGTAAGTCTTGTAATGCCTTCTGAGATTTTATTGATTTTTTAGACAAAGGAAATAAAATCAATTTAAAAATAATTGTTAAAAAAATAATAGCGATTCCTAAGTCCCCAAAAATATTATATAAAAAAACTAAAAGATTTAGTATTGGTTGATAAAAAAAAGTTTGAAAAATTCCCATATTTTTAATTATTTTATAAGTTTATTTATAAATTTATTTAACTGGGTCATGTCCACCCTTGTTAAAAGGATTACATCTAATTATTCTCCAACAAGTCATTAAACCGCCCTTTATAAAACCATACTTAGAAAAAGCATCTATTCCATATTGGGAACAAGTTGGGGTAAATCTACAAAAACCATGAGGATAAAAAGACTTTAATGGTCCATGATCAAAAGAAAGGGTTTTTTGATAAATCTTAATCAAAAAAATAGCAATCCTTCTTGGCAAAAAATATATACTCTTAAAGAAATGAATCATCATAAATACCAATTTTTTTTAAAGAATCTTCTATTTCTTGTTTTAAATCAGAAAATCCTAGATTTATAATATTTTTAGTGACTATTATTACTACGTCAAAACCTTTTTTTATTTGTCCTAAATCATTATTTATAACAGCTCTAACCCTTCTTTTTATTTTATTTCTTTCTACTGCTTTTTTGCTAATTTTAGCGGAAATTATCACACAAAAACGACTCTCATTTAGGTCGTTTTTAAAAACTTTAAAGCCTAGTAAATTATTATAAAAACTCTTGCCGTTTTTAAAGGTTTTTTCTATTTCCTTGGTTTTTCTTAGTCTATTGTTTTGATTAAACATCTTGTTTATGTCTAATCTTAAGATTTATTTAGTTAATTTTTTTCTACCTTTTTGTTTTCTTCTTTTAATAACATCCTGGCCATCTTTAGTTCTCATTCTCTTTAAAAAACCATGTTTTTTCTTAGCTCTTTTAGCATTTGGTTGATATGTTCTCTTTGGCATACTTTTTTATATAAAATTATATTTTATTTTGTAAATATCAAAACGAGACGATGTTTTCGCCTTAATTTTAATTATATGGTAAAGTTATTTTTTTGTCAATTAGTTTATTTTCTTGTTATTTTTTTATAAATAATATAAAATGTTCATAATATAAAATAATTATAAACAAATGATTATATCAATTAGCGGTTTTCATGGTTCTGGCAAAAGCACAATAGCTGAAATGTTGGCTAAAAAATTAAATTGGCCAAGATACTATATGGGAGGGTTGAGAAGAGAGGCAGCTCTAAAAAAAGGAATGACTCTTGCCGAATATAACAAACTAGGAGAAACAGACCCTTCAACAGACCTAGCGGTGGACAATTATCAAAAAGAGCTTGGGCAAACAAAAAACAATTTTATAATTGAGGGAAGAACCTCTTGGCACTTTATACCTCACTCTTTAAAAATATATATTAACGTTGATCATAAAATAGGAGCTGAAAGAATTTTTAAAAGCTTACAGAAAAAAAATAATCGCAATGAAGATAATAATTTAAACACACTAGAAGATGTTATAAAAAGTGTTGAAGAAAGATACAAAAGCGATAAATTAAGATATAAAAAATATTTTAATATAGATGTTTATGATTTAAAAAACTACGACTTTGTAATTAACACCGATACATTAAACATTAATCAAGTTTTTGAAAAAGTTTATTCTTTTATTAAAAAAGAGTTAGAAAGAGAGGCATTGACAAAAAATAAATAAACACATATTATATAAACAAGGAAAGTTTTTTCCTTATTTTTTAGTGAACACTTATTTTGAGTTTATAAAAATAAATATATGCAAGAATTAAAAGAAGTTATTAAGGAGTTAAAACCTGGAATGACCATCAGGGTTTATCAAAAAATTAAAGAATTAAATACCAAGGGAGAAGAAAAAGAAAGAGTTCAATATTTTGAAGGAATTATTATTGCCAAAAAACACGGAAATGAAATTGGTGGTACAATCACTATTAGAAAGGTTTCTGATGGAATTGGAGTTGAAAAAATATTTCCACTAAATTTACCAACTATAACCAAAATAGAAATTAAAAAAGAAGCCAAAACAAGAAGAGCCAAACTTTCTTTCTTAAAGAAAAAAAGTTATAAGAGAAAATTAAAAGAAAAGGTTGTTAAAAAATCATAGTTGTTATCCCTTATAGCGGGCGAGTGGTGAAACTGGTAGACACGCAAGCTTGAGGGGTTTGTGGCCATTGTGGCCGTGGAAGTTCAAATCTTCTCTCGCCCACAAAACACATTTAGGGCGCATAGCTCAGTTGGCTAGAGCACTTCGTTTACACCGAAGGGGTCCAGGGTTCGAGTCCTTGTGCGCCCACAATAAAAAAAGA
>CAZNDY010000009.1:0-21101 GCA_964572055.1 uncultured Gammaproteobacteria bacterium | reverse complement strand
ATTATATCATATTTAAAATAATTTGTCAATACATGCTATTGACATTTTAATTATTTGGTGTTATAATTACACGATTTAGAACTTTGACAATTATAAACTAAAAACATAAGAAAATGAAAAAGTATGGATTGCTTATTGGAGTAATAATTCTTTTACTCATGTCTTTGGCTTATTTAATAATGGCCATAAATCCTGTTGGATTTAATGAATCTAAATTTTTTTTTCCTGACAAAAAGTCAAAACTATTAACTTCTCAAGAGAAGATTGATAAATCTTTTGAAAATAAAACTAAAATTGTTAAAAAAGTAAAAAAAGAAAAACGAGAAAAAAAATTGTTATTATTTAAAAATAATGAAGTTAAAAAAGAAGATGATCAACTTAAGAAATTATTTTTAGAATTTGAAAAGCTTAAAAAAGATGTCAGTCTTCTTGCCGAGGATTTTTACCTTAAAGGAAATAAGATTCCAGAAGAGCAGGTTTATCCTTTGTTTTTAATGGAAAATCAGAAAAAATACATTAACAATGATTCTTTGTATTATGCTGTTAAATTTCTTTATTCAGAAGTTGAAAGCTTAAGGGTTCTTTTTGAATCAATTAGTTTAAAACAAAACATTCAAGACAAAAAACTTCAAAAAATGAATTCGCGCTTGAGTGAATATGATTCGATTGTAAAAAATAACATGAGATATATTATGTTGATGCAAATTGAGCAAGATAGTCTTTTTAGAGCAAAGGGATTAAAGGACAGTATTTAAGTTGTTACTTGACAAAACAATATTTTTTTGATATAATCTTTTGTTAGTTCTTTTAATAAAAATAATTTTAATAAAAATAGGAGGAGAAACCATGAAACAAAAATTAATTCCTGCTTTATTGATTGCTGTTATTGTCGTTCTTTTTGTCGCTCTTTTTTTTAATTACAGCGAGACAAAAAGCTCGAAAGAAGAGATTATGATCGAAGTAACAGAAATTTCGAAAGAACTTAGTCAAAAAGACAGTACAATCGTTGTCATGGGAAAAGACATTGTTGTCATCGAACAAGACAATGAGAAGCTCCAAAAGAGGTTGGCAGCTGTGGAGCGTAAACAAAGAAAGGCACAGCAAATTATTGACAGCCTGATTACAAAGCCTACTTCGACGGTAGCCTCTAAGAGCAATACTCGAAGCAGATCTACCAGGACCAGGCCACCAAGACCACCAAGACCACCACGTCCGGCTAGGACTGGCAGATAAAAAGTGAGCGAATTTAACAAAGCGAGAAAAATCTCGCTTTTTTTTATTTTAATTTATAGTAGCTGTTTTTTTGTTTATTTTTATTGGTATTTAGTGACTATTGACATTTTTTTTCTAATATGATACAATTATTTGTTTTACAGTACCTTTACATCACATATACCTTCGGCGTAAGTTGAAAGCCTAAATGCATCAAATAATTTGTTTATTATTGTTAAACTAAAATATTGTTAAATTAAAAGGAGGAAAATCATGAGAACAAATTTGAAAGCTTTTTTGATTTCGGTAAATCTTTTTTTGCTGAGTTCACTTGTTTTTGGTCAATCATATCTTACACACCAGTGGCAAGATCAGGTTGAAATAACCAAAACCAAAAACTTGCTGGTAACAATTGTTAACAAAACAAGTTATCCCATCAAGGTTAGTCCGATTCAAAGTTCTAGTAGCTTTTCGGAGGCTTTAAAACTTGAGCAAATATATCAAGGGATGTATTTTGCAACTGTTACCAGCGATTATTCTTTTAGTAATGTTTATAGCAGAAATTTTGCTATTGATATCGCTAAGTATGGCAAGAGTATGGAAAATGACGTCAACATTGATGATGGTCTGACAAACACTTTGGCTTATTACATGGAGTCTTATTTGGCTCGTTATTTAGTCGTTGCTGTAGAATGTCAGATTGACGGAGCCTCAATTGAAACGGCGATAATCAAAGAGATGAAAGAGGCCATTAATATAAATGGCGACAATCATTTCCGTAGGATTGTCATTGAAATTAGCAATGAAGATCTTGGTGTGGCTAAAAAAATTGAGTTCCAGAATTTAGGCAACTTTTCGATACAACTTAAAAATCAACAATTCTTAGTTGTTCTCGAAAATAATAATGGAACCTACAGTCAGCCCGTTTTTGATGGACCACTGCCAAAGGATGGGGTTTACGAATTTGAGGCCTTGATTAAATTGCCAGATCTCGGTTGGAAAAAAATAAGAGATCGAGAGAGTATAAAGTTGGCAATGATTTCTGGTTCACTTAAAGTGAGCCCGGAAGATATCTTGGGCGGAATAGTAAAATCTCCAGCCACAACACCAGCAGCTGAAGCCAATCAAAACTCTTCCAGTAGGAAGAAAATTGATTTAGTTTTATTTCCCGGTTCCAAAAGGCACAAAGATGTTTGGCTTTATAATGGCTATAATAAGGGTTTAATTTTTTACATCCCTATAGCTTCTGAAGAGGGTAATCAAGCTCTTTCTGACGAAAGAGTAGAGCCTAAGCATCTCGATAACACCGGAGTTCCAGTTAAAATTAAGCTCTACCCTGGGGTTTATCCCATTTTTTATGTCGATAAAGACTTTAAGGACGACTATGTTGTCTTGTCTAATTTGACTGTTGGTGATAAATCACGCCAGAAAGCTTCGTTTACAAAAAGTGGCATTCGTAAGTTTTAAACTTTCAATAAATGCCCAGCCCGTTACTTAGGTAGCGGGTTTTTTATTTGTTTTAAGCGTTGACCACTCAGCACTATTTTGCTATAATCTTGATAGAAGTCAAAAAGCTAAGAGATTAGCTTTTTGTCTGTTTTACAAATTTGAATTAAATAATTTTATGATAATTAGTTGGTTTGGTCATTCATCTTTCAGGATTGAGGATAAAATTGATGGAAATAATATTTCAATTGTTACTGATCCTTTTGATTCTTCAGTTGGTCTTAAAATTCCCAATGTTGAAGCTGATGTTGTTTCGGTAAGTCATGGTCATTCTGATCATAACAATGTTTCTGCTCTTCGAGGAAAACCTTTTATTGTTGACTGTGCCGGAGAGTATGATATTAAAGGTATAATTATTGAAGGAATTAAATCATTTCATGACGATAAAAATGGTGAAAACCGAGGTGATAATATTATTTTTCGGTTTGACATTGAAGGAATTAGCTTGGTTCATTTAGGTGATTTAGGAGATGTTTTGGATAATAAACAATTGGAAAAAATAGGTGGGGTTGATATTTTGTTTGTGCCTGTTGGTGGAAAGTATACTTTAGATTCTAAAAAAGCAGTTGAAGTTATTTCTCAAATTGAACCTAGGATTGTTATTCCAATGCACTACAAAACTCAAGATTCTAAAATAGATATTGAGGGTTTGGATAAGTTTATTAAGGAAATAGGAATTGAACCAAATTATGAAGAAAAATTAAAGGTAAACAAAAAAGATTTACCAAGTGAGGACATGAGATTAGTTGTTTTTAATAATATTAAATAATATTTAAATTAAAATTTATGAGTGTTAATGAGAATCCAAAAAAACAAAGAACTTTTGTAATCTTAAAGCCAGACGCTGTTCAAAGGAGCTTGATAGGAGAAACAATTAAAAGAATTGAGAGAACTGGTTTAAAAATGGTGGCCCTTAAAATGATTATGGCCAACGAAGATCAATGTTGGAAGCACTATAACAAAGATGATGAATGGTTTTTGAAAAAAGGACAGATGATTGTTGAAAATCGTCAAAAAGCTGGTATGCCAGTAGAAAAAGAAGCAATTGAATATGGCAGAGATATTATTGCAGCTTTAGTTAAATTTATGACTTGCGGACCAATTGTTCCAATGATATTTGAAGGAAATCAAGCAGTTGCTATTGTTAAAAAAATAGTTGGTGGAACAGAGCCGACCACTTCAGATGTTGGAACTATCAGAGGTGACTTTACTTTAGATTCTTATGAATTATCTAATCTTGATTCTAGAGCTGTTAGAAACTTAATTCATTGCTCAGATGTTCCAGAGGAGGCTTTGAGAGAAATTGATCTTTGGTTTAAAAAAGAGGAAATATTGACCTATCGTTTGATTGCTGAACAGGTTTTGTATGATGTTAATTTAGACGGTTATAAAGAATAGTTTTTAGTAAAAATAATTTAAATATTTTCTATTTCATCATGTCTAAGAATATAGAAAAAATTAAAAGCGTTATTAAAGCTCAAGATAAAAGATTTTGGTTAATGCTTTTTGTTGTTTCTTCAACTTTGTTGGTTTTTATTATTTGGACCTTGGATATCAAAAATGTTTTTTTTGAGGAAAAGAAGGTGGGTGAAAGTGATTTAAATTTTGTTGAGATGAAAAAAGAAGTACAGGCTGATGTTAATAAAACTTTAGAAGAATTTTCTTTTTTAATTGAAAAAAAAATGGAAGAAAGTGGAGCCAAAGAATCGGCTGAGATTATAGATTTAAAAAAGGTAGAAGATTTGATTAATGAAAAGAACAAGGAGGAAGAAGTCGAGACTGATAGTTTTTTGGATGTTTCTGAAAAAAGTGACTTAGAAAAAAGTGATGAAACGGTTGATAATTTGAAAAAAAGAATAGAAGAACTAGAAAAAGAACTCGAAGAATAATTAATTTGTATAAATATATTTATGGATAAAGATAAGAAAAAAAATATTTCTGTTGAAGATTCTGATTCTAAAAAAGAATTAGTTAATAAATCAAATGACAGAAAAACAGATAGTCAACAAACTGAATATGGTTTAGTTTTTGATCAACCAATAGTTTCTGAAATGAGCACTTCTTATTTGGACTATGCCATGAGTGTTATTGTTTCTCGTGCTTTGCCAGATGTTCGTGACGGTTTGAAGCCGGTGCATCGTCGTATTTTGTATGCTATGTGGGATATTGGTTTGAAGTCTTCAGCCAAATTTAGAAAATCAGCTACTGTCGTTGGTGAGGTTTTAGGTAAGTATCATCCTCATGGAGATTCAGCTGTTTATGACTCAATGGTTAGAATGGCTCAAGATTTTTCTATGCGCTATCCCTTGGTTCGTGGTCAAGGTAATTTTGGTTCAATGGATGGAGACAGTGCGGCTGCTATGCGTTATACAGAGGCTAAATTATCGGCTATTTCAGAGGAGATGTTGATTGATATTGATAAAAATACTGTTGATTTTTCTCCTAATTACGACGGATCTCAAAAAGAGCCACAATATTTACCAGCTAAATTACCGAATTTATTGTTAAATGGCGGTATGGGTATTGCCGTTGGTATGTCAACTAATATTCCTCCTCATAATTTAGGGGAATTAGTTTTAGCTATTAATCATTTAATAGATAATCCTGATGCTACGGTTGAAGATTTGATGGAATTTGTTAAGGGCCCAGATTTTCCAACTGGGGGAATTATTTATGATAAGCGCGATATTTTAAATGCTTATGCTACTGGTAAGGGTGGAATAGTCATGAGGGGTAGAGCGGATATTAAGGAGGATAAGGGCGGCTCTTTTCAAATTATTATTTCCGAGCTACCTTACCAGGTTAATAAAGCTTCTTTAGTTGAGAAAATAGCTGAGTTAGTTAAAGACAAAAAATTAGAGGGAGTTAAGGGTCTTAGAGACGAGTCTGATAAGGAGGGTGTTCGAATTGTTCTTGATCTTAAAAAAGACACTTATCCTAAAAAGATTTTAAATAGCCTTTACAAGAACACAGCCTTGCAAGGAACTTTTCATGTTAATATTTTAGCTTTAGTTGATGGAATACAACCTAAGGTTTTGACATTAAAAATGGTTTTGCAGGAATATATTAAACATCGAGAGTCAGTTGTTCGTCGTCGAACCGAATTTGAGCTAGAAAAAGCTAAAGATAGAGCTCATATCTTGGAGGGATTAATGATTGCTTTAAATAATATTGATGCTGTTATTAAAACTATTAAATCATCTAAAGATAAAGAGGAAGCTAAAGTTAATTTAATTAAAAAATTTAAATTATCAGACAGACAAGCCGTAGCTATTTTAGAAATGAAATTGCAGAGCTTGGCTAATTTGGAAAAATTAAAAATTGAGAACGAACTTGAAGAAAAACTAAAGATAATAAAAGAATTAGAAGCTATTTTGAGTTCAAAGACAAAGATTAGGAATATAATTAAAGATGAAATTAATGAGTTATCGGAAAAATTTGGCAATGAAAGAAGAACTCAGGTGATTGCTCATGGTGTTAAGAGTTTTAATATTGAAGATTTGATACCAAACGAAGACACTATGGTTATGATGACTGTAGATGGTTATATAAAAAGATTGGAGCCAGATACTTTTAAAGTTCAAGCTCGGGGCGGCAAGGGTGTTATTGGTTTAACTACCAAAGAAGAAGACTCGGTTGAGTTTATGTTTATTACTCAAACTCATAATGATCTTCTGTTTTTTACTACTAAAGGTAGGGTTTTTCAGCTTAAGGCTCACGAAATACCTCAGGCCTCTAGAACTGCCAAAGGAACACCGATTGTTAATTTTTTACAATTAATGAACGGTGAAAAAATAACTTCTGTTTTGCCTTTAGATAAAATTGCCGAGTATAGTTATTTGTTTTTTGCTACTGAACAAGGTTTGGTTAAAAAAGTTAAAATTAATTCTTTCTCTAATGTTAGACGTAGTGGTTTAATAGCTATTAAAATTAAAAATGATGATCGCTTAATTTGGTGCAAACCAACTTCTGGTTCGGATCATATTAGTTTAATTACTGCTAATGGTCAGGCTATTAGATTTGAAGAAGATGACGTTAGAGATATGGGTAGAAATGCTAGTGGTGTTCGTGGCATTAAATTAAAAGGCAATGATCTTGTGGTTGGTATGGGGGTAATTAAAACTGATAAAGAAATTAAGAGAAATTATCAAATTATAACTATAATGGATAAAGGTTATGGAAAGAGAACCGATTTAAGTTTGTATAAAGTTCAAGGTCGTGGCGGAAGCGGAATCAGGACTGCTAAAGTTACTGATAAAACAGGAAAAATAAGTAACGCTTTCTTGTTTAATAAGGAGACTATGCTTGAGAAAGATTTGATTATTATTTCAGAAAAGGGGCAGGTTATCAGACTTCCTTTTAAATCTGTAAATGAATTAGGTAGAGATACTCAAGGGGTTAGAATTATGAGGTTTAAAAATGAAGGAGATAAGGTGGCCAGTGTTACTTTTGTTTAAACTTTTTTCAGATATAATTGTTTATAAGTATATATTAAAAATAGATCGAAAGATCTGTTTTTTTGTTTTATTTCTTTATTTTTGTTAAAATATAATCATAATAATTATTATAAATATATGTCAGATTCAGTTATCATTTTTTTATTAATTGTTTTAGTTTTGGCTCTTGGTTTTTTAATTTATTTATTTTTTAAAAAATTTTCAAATAATGACAACGGTGATAAATTACTTGTTTTAACTGAAAAAATGAGTGAATTGGGGAGACAAAATGAATCTTTGAGACAGGAATTAGATCGAAAGCTTAGTGAAACTAATCGTGTTAATCAAGAGAGTATGCACAAATCAACTCAAATAATTCAAGGAATAACCGGTCAATCAGCCAAATTAATATCTGATATTACTGAGAAATTGACAAAGCTTGATGAAACAAATAAGCAAGTTATTAGTTTTTCTGAGCAATTAAATAATTTAGAAAAAGTTTTAACTAATCAGAAAAAAAGAGGTAATCTTGGAGAGGCTGGTTTGAAATTGGTTTTAGAAAATATTTTACCTCCAACTGCTTATAAATTGCAATATCAATTTAAAGATGGAGAGATTGTTGATGCTGTTATTGTTACTAAAGAAGGCTTGATTCCGGTAGATGCTAAATTTTCTTTGGATAATTATAGTCGCATTCTTAATGAAAATAATTCTGATAAAAAAACTGTACTAGAAAAAGATTTCAAAAATGATTTAAAGAAAAGAATTGATGAAACAGCTAAATATATTAAAGTTAAAGAGGGTACTATGAATTTTGCTTTAATGTTTATTCCAGCTGAGGCTATTTATTATGATTTATTGGTGAATGAGGTCGGGGCAGTAAAAGTAAATACTAGAAGTTTAATTGATTACGCTTATAATGAAAGAAGGGTGATCATTGTTTCACCAACAACTTTTGCAGCTTATTTGCAAACTATTTTACAGGGACTTAGAGCTATGCAAATTGAGGAGGGCGCTAAAAGTATTAAAAAAAATGTTGAAAGCTTGGGTCGTCATTTATTGTCTTATGAAGATTTTATGAAAAAACTGGGCACCAGTATGTCTTCGTCAGTTAGTCATTATAATCAAGCTTATAAAGAGTTTAAAAAAATTGACAAAGATGTGGCTAGAATTGCTGATGGTAAAAGCGAGATTGAGGTTTTGGAAATAGAAAAGCCTAAAAATAAGGAATAATAGAATATAATAATTTATATTAAAAATTAATTCAAACATTATGTCCAAACAAAAACAAAAAGCTTTTACCCTCATCGAACTGCTAGTAGTAATAGCTATTATCGGCATACTAGCTACTCTAGCTGTCGTAGCCTTACAACAAGCTAGACAAAATGCTAGAGACTCTAAAAGAATGGCAGACATGAAACAACTACAAACTGCCCTAGAACTATTCTTTAATGAAAATGGCAGATATCCAACTACCGAAGAATGGAATAGTGGCTCTATAGTTTCTAGCTCTACCGGAGAAACGTTCATGTATTCTATTCCTTCTGCTCCTACTCCTGCTGATGGAGACTGTCTAGAAGCTTCTAATACCTATACCTATATTCCTCAAGACAATGGTGCTAGCTATACTATAGATTTTTGTACTGGTAAACAGGTGTCAGATTTACCAGCTGGTGTTCTTTGTTTAACTCCTGGAGGGATGAAGGTTTGTGATGATCAAACTGGAGGGGAAAGTGTTGCTACTTATTCTGTAGTTTATAACTCTAACTCAGCTACTGGAGGAACAGTTCCTGATTCTCAAATAAAAACACAGGATATTGACTTAATCTTACAGACAAATTCAGGGGGCTTATTTAAAACTGGCTTTATATTTGCTGGTTGGAATACTTTGTCTGATGGCAGCGGCGTGGGTTATTCTCCTGGTTCTAATTATACAGAAAACAATGCACTTGTTTTGTATGCTGTTTGGTGTGAGGATTCTGTAGTTGGCAAAAGTCCTGATTCTCAGGTTTATGGGGTTGTTTCTGGAAGTAATGCAACTTGTTGGCTTGATAGAAATTTAGGAGCAATTAGAGTTGCTACTGCTTATAACGACTCTCAATCGTATGGTTATGTTTATCAGTGGGGCAGAAGTAGCGACGGTCATCAAATAAGAACAAGTGGGTCAACATCAACTTTGTCTAGCACTGACAATCCTGGTCATTCAAATTTTATATTAGCCCCTGGCTATGCTTATGATTGGAGAAATCCTCAAAATAATAGTCTTTGGCAGGGAGAGTCTGGAATTAATAATCCTTGTCCAAGTGGCTGGAGAGTTCCAACTAAAGCTGAGCTGGAAAATGAGATAATTTCTTGGTCAAACTCTGGTAATAGATTGATAGATGCTTTTAATTCTTCTTTAAAATGGCCATCAGCTGGTCTTCGTAGTTCTAACGATGGAAATTTCTATAATCTAGGTTCTTATGTTTCTGTATGGTCTTCGGATGTAGACGGAGGCATTGATTCTCAGGTGATGATTGTTAATTCTAGTAATGCTTTTTGTTCTATTGGTCATAGAGCAGGTGGATTATCAGTTAGATGCATAAAAGACTAAATATATTTTTGTTTTTATGACAAAAATAGAAGGAATAAAAAAAGAAAATTTAGAAAAGTCTATAATTAAGACTTTAGTATTTTTTGATTTATTTAATCAACCATTGTCCTTATTTGAGATTTATAAATATTTAAATATTAAGGCTGAATTATTTGAAATCTTCGATTGTTTAGAAAATTTAAAAGATAAAATTGAAAATAAAGATGGCTTTTATTATCTTCAAGGCAGGGAGCAATTAGTTAAAGAAAGATTTAAAAAATATAATTATTTTAAAAGAAAAACAAAGAAAGCTTTTTTATTTTCTAAATTAATATCTTTTTTTCCTACTGTTAGGGGAGTGGCCGTTTCTAATGTTATCGCTGATCATAATTTAAGAAATGAAAGCGATATTGATTTATTTATTATTAGCTCTAAAAATAAAATTTGGCTTACTCGTTTTTTTTGTGCTAGTTTGGCTAAATTTTTGAATTTACGTCCTAATAGAAAAACTAAAAAAGATAAAATTTGTTTAAGTTTTTATGTTAGTGAAGGTAATTTAAATTTAGAAAAATATTTATACAATCAAAACGATTTATATTTTATTTATTGGCTTATTGGTTTGCAGATTTTAGTAAATAAAGGTGGCGTATTTAATAGATTTGAGTTTGAAAATAAATGGATAAATAAATATTTGCCAAATATAGGTGAAACATTTTTTTCTTCTATTGTCCCAATAAAAGATGATTTCCAGTCATTTCTTGATTTAAATATTAACCCTTCCAAGTTTTCGCAAATTCAGGATTGGAAAAATAAAAAAAATAATGAGGGCAAAGGTTTTTTTGAGAATCTTTCCAATAAAATTCAATTAAAAATAATGCCGAATGAATTGAGGTCCAAGAAATGTGATTGTGGTGGAGTTATTTTAAAAGATGATATTATTAAATTGTTTTTACAAGATAAGAGGCCAGAATTTATTGAAAGATTTGAGTCTAATTTGAAAAAATATTTATGAAAATAAAATTAGAAAAAATAACAGAATGCTTATTTTATCTTTTTGTCTTTTTTTTACCATTTCAAACTAAATATATCGTTAAAACGGCCGAAACTAATTATAACGAGATTGCTATTTTTTTAAATTATTTAATCTTGTTGGTTTTGTTAGTTACTTTTTTATTTTTATTTTTTAAAAAAAATAAAAATAAAAATGATTTTGAAATTCCAAAACATTATTTAATTTTGGTTGGACTTGATCTGTTTGTTTTTATTTCTATTTTTTTGTCTCCGGTTTTTAATGTGTCGCTTGTTCGTTATTTTTTCTTTTTATTATCCGTGTCTTTATTGTTTTTAATTTTAAATTTGAAAATAAATACAAAAAAAACATTACTTTTTTTTATTTTAAGTATTTTTTTATCTTCTTTGTTTGCTTTAAGTCAATTTTTTAGTCAAGAGGTTTTTGCTAATAAATATTTAGGAGTAGCTGTTCACGACCCTTCTATTTTGGGCGTGTCTGTTTTAGAGGGAAGTTTTGGTCGGTTTGTAAGGGCTTATGGCGGGTTGGATCACCCTAATATTTTCGGTGCCATGACTTTTTTTGCTCTAATTTTTTCTTTGTTTTTGTTTTTGAAATATAAATTTAATTGGCAAGAAAAGATTTTATTTTATATTACATATTTCGTTTTGTTTTTAGGATTGATCGTTTCTTTCTCTCGCAGTGCTTGGCTGGCTTTATTTTCTTCTTTAATTTTAATCTTATTTTTGTTGTTATTTGAGAAAAAGAAAGACGATTTAAAAAAATATTTAAAATTATTACTCTTTTCTTTAGTTTTTTCTTTAGTTTTTTCCTTTATTTTGAAGGATTTAATAATTTCTCGTTTTGATAATAATTCTCGCTTAGAAAATATTTCTAGAAATGAAAGAATTGAGCAAATTCAGGGATCGTCCAGTATTATTAGAAATAATTTATGGTTAGGTGTCGGTTATGGGGCTTATCATCAAAAATTAATTAATTTGAATCCAGAAATTAAAGCCTATCAAGCTCAGCCAGTGCACAACGTTTTCTTACTTGTTTTATCTGAGATTGGGATTTGGGGTTTAATATCTTTTTTGTGGTTTTTAATTTATATTTTTATTGAATCAAGTAAGGGTAATTATTATTTTATAAATTATTCCTTGTTTTTGGGTTTGTTTATTTTTATGATTTTTGATCATTGGCTTTGGAGCTTAGTTTTTGGTACTTTATTTTTATTTTTTATTTTGGGAATAAGTTTAAAAATAGATGATAACTAATTTTGTTGCTAAAAATGTGTAAATATTATATATTATAAGCATTGTTATTAAATTTATTAATGTTTTTATGACTTACAATTATATTAAGAATCTTTATCGTCAGAGTGATAAATATATTGGTCAAAAAATTAAAATTGGTGCTTGGGTTAGAACCCTTAGAACCTCTAAGGATTTTGGTTTCATCGAGGTTAACGATGGTTCTTTTTTTAAAAGTTTGCAAGTAGTTTTTGATAATTCTTTGGCTAATTTTTCTGATATTGAAAAGCTTAGTGTTGGTTCTTCTATAGAAGTTGAAGGCGTCTTGGTTGAGTCTCCAGCTGCTGGTCAATCATTTGAGCTAAAGGCTGAGTCTATTAATATTTTAAACTTAGCCCCAGTTGATTATCCTTTGCAGAAAAAAAGACATAGTTTTGAATTTTTGAGAGAGATAGCTCATCTTCGCGGTCGTAGTAATACCTTTTCGGCTGTTTTTCGTCTAAGATCGGTTTTAAGCTATGCTATTCATAAATTCTTTCAAGAAGAAGGCTTTTCTTATGTTCATACTCCAATAATATCAAGTAGTGATTGCGAAGGAGCGGGAGAGATGTTTGCTGTTACTACTCTTGATTTAGAAAAACCACTTTCTAAAAATGAAAAAGGAGAGGTTGATTATAGTAGAGATTTTTTTGGAAAAAAAACAGGCCTAACTGTTAGTGGCCAATTGGAAGCTGAAAATATGATTTTTGGTTTAAATAGAGTTTATACTTTTGGTCCAACTTTTAGAGCAGAAAATTCTAACACAACTCGTCATGCAAGTGAATTTTGGATGGTTGAGCCAGAAATGGCTTTTGCTGATATTAATACTGACATGGATTTGGCTGAAAAAATGATTAAGTATTTGATTAATTATGTTTTAAAAGAAATACCTGAAGAAATGGAATTTTTTAATAAGTTTATAGATAATTCTTTGTTGGAGAGATTAAACAATGTTTTGAATTCTGACTTTGCACGTGTTACTTATACAGAGGCTGTTGAGTTATTGAAAAAAAGTGGTGAAAAATTTAATTTTCCAGTTGAGTGGGGCATTGATTTACAAACCGAACATGAAAGATATTTAAGTGAAAAGGTTTATCAGAAACCGGTTTTTATAACTAACTATCCTAAAGATATTAAGGCTTTTTATATGCGTCAAAATGACGATGGCAAAACGGTAGCTGCTATGGACTTGTTGGTTCCTGGAATTGGGGAGATTATTGGAGGTAGTCAAAGAGAAGAGCGTTATGAACTGTTAGAAAAAAGAATTAAAGAAATGGGCTTGAAAGTTGAAGATTATTGGTGGTATTTAGATTTAAGAAAGTATGGTTCGGTTAAGCATGCTGGCTTCGGCTTAGGTTTTGAGAGGGCTATTATGTATTTATCTGGAATGGCTAATATTAGAGACGTAATTCCTTTTCCTAGAACGCCAAAAAACGCTGATTTTTAATAGGTTTGAATTATTTCAAAATTATTAATTGTGATATTGTCTTGATTTATATATTGAAATTGAACATTAGCTTTAAAGGCTATATGACCGTCTTCATACTCAATAATAGCTTCTTGTCCGTTTAAAAAATCAATTGAGGTTATGTAGAAGCTACCGCCTAGAACTTCTTTTTCTGGAGATATTTCAGAAATGTTGTTTTGTAAATAATTAAAAACAGTTTGTTGCTCTTCTTCGCTTAGTTCGTTTTTTTCTGTATTGGTTATTTCGTTTGTGTTGTTTATCAACTCTTTGTTCTGCTCTTCGTTTTGTTTGTTTGTTGAATAGACGTAGAAGAAGACTCCAATTAGAATAACTAAAGCAATTGTTAAAATTATTATGGCGTAATTGTTTTTCTTTTTCATATTGTTAATTTATTTATTATAATTAAATTTTAGCATAAATTGTTATTTTTTGGAACATTTTTAATTTGTTTTGTTTTCTTCTTATTATTTCATATAAATTAATATGAGCAAAGGTTTTTACTTAACTAAAAGTCAGATTAAAAAAATAGTTGATGATGTTTTGGTTTTTGTTTATAAACATGAATATAATTTAGATTTTGCTGTTAAGCTTTCTATTAAAAATAATATAGGAGAGCTCGATGGGGAGGATTGGGCTTATTGTTTTAAAAATATAATTAAAGAAACTCAAGAAAAAATGGTAGAAATTGAATTTCGTGAAAACTTGAAAAATATTGATAAAATGATTGAGAAAAGAGAAAGAATAAGGGAAATTTTGAATGCTAATAATTTTTCAGAAATTGAGGATTTTGAAAATTTAAAAGAGGAAGAGTTAAGGATTTCTAAAGAGATTAGTGATTTTTATAAAAAAATTCATAAATTAACCGATGTTGAGACAGAAAACAATAAAAAAGAACTTCGTTATCAGAAAAATAAACGTCATAAAGATCCAATCAAGAATTTGAAGGAAAAAGATGAGGGAGATAAATCAAAAAGCAGAGCTAACAAAGAATTAAAGAATAAACAATCTTCAATTTTTTTTAAATTTAAATAATTATTCAAAAAATATGAGTAGGATATCAAAGTTAGAGTATTATATGAATATAACCAAAGAGGTTTCTCGTCGAGCAACTTGTTTTAGGGCTAGACACGGAGCTATAATTGTTAAAGATGATCAAATTATTTCTACTGGTTATAATGGAGCGCCTAGAAAAACTAAAGATTGTTTTGAGAGGGGGAATTGTTTGAGAACAGAAATGGGTATTCCTTCTGGTCAAAGGTATGAAATGTGCCGCAGTGTTCATGCTGAGCAAAATGCTATTATTAACTCAGCTAGAGCCGGAGTAAGTTTGTTGGGTGGGGTTATTTACATTTATTCTGAAAAATTTGATAAAGAAAATGCTTATGTGCCGATGGATGCTTATCCTTGTTTTATTTGCAAGAAAATGTTAATAAACGCTGGACTTAGTGAGGCAGTGTTGAGCAGGGCTGATGGCTCCATAAAAGTTTATAAAATAGAAGAATGGGTTAGAGATTGGGCAGAAAATGATTTAATTGACGATAAGGAGGTTTATTCTAGTACTCAAGCCAAAGATCTTAAAACAGATAAACCTATTCACTCCTGTTCTTGCGGTTCAAATTCCCGTTGTTCTTAGTTTTTAAAACCCTTTAGATGAAGGGTTTTTTTGTTTTTTCTTTTATTTATGTTATATTGTAATTGTAAAATTAATAATTTATTTTTTTATGAAAATATCTTTCCATGGCGCTTGCAGAGAGGTAACTGGATCATGTATCTTGGTAGAAACAAAAAAAACTAAATTTTTAGTTGATTGTGGAATGTTTCAGGGTGAGGATTTTGTGTCTAGTCGTAATTTTGATGATTTTGAATTTAAAGCATCTGAAATTGATTTTGTTTTGCTTACCCATGCTCATATTGATCATTGCGGTCGTTTACCTAAATTATTTAAAGATGGTTTTAGGGGAAAAATATATTGCACGGCTGCTACTAGGGACTTAACTACTTTGATGCTTACTGATTCAGCCAAGATAATATCTTCTGAGGCTTTGAGTCATGGAGTTGATCCTTTTTATTCAGAGGATGATGTGTTTTTTGTTTCTAAACTCTTTAAAGAAATGCCTTATAATGAAGAGATTATAGTGGCTGGTGATATTAGAATTAAGTTAAAAAATTCTGGTCATATTTTAGGTTCCAGTTTTTTTGAGGTTTGGGTAAAAGAAGGTGGTCAAGAAAAGAAAATGGTTTTTTCTGGAGATCTTGGAAATTCTCCAGCTAGAATTATTAGAGATTTAGATATTGCCGATGGAGCTGATTTGGTTTTTATAGAATCAACTTATGCTGGTCAAGAACATGAGTCTCGCGAAGAAGGGCAAAAACAAATTAGAAAAGCTATTATTGACTGCGTTAAAAGTGGTGGGACATTAATGATTCCTATTTTTGCTTTAGAAAAAGTGCAAGAGATACTTTATGAATTAAATGATTTAGTGGAAAACAAGAAAATACCCTTTGTTCCAATGTTTTTAGATAGTCCTTTAGCTATTAAAGCTACCGAAATTTATAAAAATTATGAATATTTATATGATAAAGAATCTACTGAACTTATAGTTTCTGGGGATGATTTATTTGATTTCCCTGGATTAGAATTTACCCTTAGTGCTCAACAATCCAAAACAATCAATGGATTAAAACCACCTAAAGTTATTTTAGCAGGTGGGGGTATGTGTATGGGCGGCAGAATTCAATATCATTTAAAATTTAATTTAGATGATGAAAATAGCCATGTTTTGTTAGTAGCTTATCAAGTTAGAGGATCTTTGGGCAGGAAATTAATGACAGGACATAAAAGTGTTGTTATTGATAATTCTACCATACCAGTCAAAGCAAAGGTTTCTCGAATAAACTCATATTCGGCTCACGCTGATCACAACACTCTTCTTTCCTGGCTTAAAAAAATTAAAAATCCAAAACCACAGCATGTTTTTATTGTTCATGGAGAGGAAGAGTCTAATTTTAAATTTAAAGAGGATGCTTCTAAAAAAATAAAAACTAATTTTATAATACCTGAATATGGACAAGCCTACGAATTTTAGATTAAATGTTAAAAATCATAATTTTTTTCTAGTATTATTGGTTTTTATTTCTCTTTCTTTAGTATTTATTTTGCTTAAGCCGTTTTTGGTGGAAATAATAATATCAGCTGTTTTATCTTCTGTTTTTTATAAAATTTATGCTCGTTTAACTAAAATTTTATTTAATAAAAAACATTTAGCCGCTTTTTTAATGTGTTTTTTACTTTTACTTTTAGTTATTATTCCGGCTACTAATTTAATTATTTATGCCGGAAAGAAAGCGCCCTTAGCCTTTGATACTTTAAATAATGTTTTGAGTCAAACTGAGATTTTGCAAGGAGATTTTTCAAATAAGTTTATTTCCTATGGTATTAATGAAGAAGAAATAAAAAACTTTGTTATTAATATTACCAAGGGTATTAGTGATTGGCTTGTTGGTGGAGCTACTGCTATTATTAAAGGAACTACTAGTTTTATTTTTTCTTTGGTGATTATTTTATTAACAATGTTTTTCTTTTTTGTTGACGGAGATAAAATGATAAAGAAAATGGTTGATTGGTCGCCACTTCCAGATAATTATGATTTTGAAATTATTAAAAAATTTAAAAGAGTCAGTTATGTTACTTTAATATCTATTTTTGTTACTGCTTTAGCTCAGGGACTAATTGGTTCTTTAGGATTTTTAATTATTGGTTGGCCTTTTATTTTTGTTTTTGTAATAATGGCCTTTTTATCTTTAATACCTTATATTGGCTCTTCCATTTTTTATGTCCCAGTGGCGATTTATTTGATGATTAGTGGAAATATTTGGCAAGGAGTTTTTATTATTGCTTGGTGTTGGTTGGTGGTTAGTAATGTTGACGAGCTTATTAGAGCTTATATAATAAAGGGGAGGTCAGAGGTTAATCCTATCTTCATAATTTTTTCAATTATGGGAGGAATACTTTTATTCGGTTTTTGGGGGGTAGTAATCGGCCCTATGATTATTGCTTTAGCGGCTACTATTTTGCATATTTATGAAATAGAAAGAAAAATAGAATAAATTAAAACGATTTGGTAAAATTAAAAAGGACGCCAGTGGTGTCCTTTTTTGTTTATTTCTGTTGGTATATGAGGATTATTGCTCTTTTTTGGCGGAGATTAAATGCTTCTAAATGCCCTCGCCAAATCTCCAAACCTTTCCCCGAACGAAAATTGCCCACAGCTAATATCCTTTTATTTTCTTCTTCAATTATGTGCATAGAATTTTCTAAATATCTCAACTCAGATATCTGGTAAATGCTTTGCAGTATTTCGGAAGCTTCATTAGCCGAGGCTTTTCTCCAATTTTCAGGAATTTCAAACTCAGTATCTATTTTTTCAATTATTTTTACTAAGTAATATCCCGATTGAGTTTTTTTGTTTGTAATTTTATCAACAATATCTTTTCCAGTTATTTGCCAAAAACGATTTTCTCTTATTCCTAAGTCTTTACCGTTAAAAGGATATTTTATCAATCCTTTAGTTTTCTTAATTTGCTCGTTGATAGATAGTCCGCTTAAGTAGATGATAAACTCATTAACCTCGTCGTCAGGATATTGGCTTGGCGTAAAATAAAACTCCTCTTTACCGTTTTTAACTTTCCAAAACTTTTCAGTTTTGCTCCTGGGAATTATCTCCCTATGCTTGCTGTAGTTTTTTTCTGTTATTGTTTCCATCCCATAAATCTTTGTTTTTTTAAATGTGCTATTTTTTCATATTATAATATAATAAAAATCAAAAAAAAGCAAGAGTGCTTAATTTATTAGTAAATATTGCCATATTTTTTAAAAATGCTATAATATATGTATAATAATTAATTCTTCACTGATTAGTTATTAAGATATTTAATTTTATAATTAATTTTTAACAATTAGTTTTTAAATAATTATATTTAAAAACTAATTAAAAAATTATGACAAAAGCTCAATTAATGACAACTTTAGCCGAGGAAACAGGCTTGAGTAAGAAAGATGTTGTTAGCTTAATGGAAAAGTTGACAGATATGGCTTACGCAACAGTTAAAAAAGAAGGTCAATTTGTTTTACCTGGATTCGGTAAATTAGTTAAAATTGACCGCAAGGCTAGAATGGGAAGAAATCCTGCTACTGGAGAACAAATTCAAATCCCAGCCAAAAAAGTTGTTAAATTTAAAGTAGCTAAGGCTGCTAAAGATGCTATTCTATAAATTGTGAAGAATTAAAAAAGGGCCTGTAAGGCTCTTTTTTTTATTCTTTGATATATTTTCCTATTCCTTGAGCATAAAACTTATTTCTTATTTTAACTGAACTACGGGCAAAATTTATGAGAGAGGGGAATTTTATAGCATAACGATTATTACTTACTTTATACTTTATTTTTCTAGATTTAATTGCTCTTCTGATTGTTTTTGGATCAACCCCAATTAGCTTAGCTGATTCTGAGACTGATAAAAAAACCTCTCTTTCTTTTTGGGGCTTAATTGATTGTTTGATATTATTTGTTTTTTTCTCTTGGTTCATGTTTTAAAATTATACAAACAATATGTTTTTTTTTCAATATTAGAGATTGTTTACTTTTTTTAATTGCATCTGGAAATATAAACAAAATATGATATAATAAAACCATGATTAAAAATAAAGACAAACAAAAAATAGAATTATTAGCTCCGGCTGGTAATTTATTAAAGATGAAGACGGCCTTAGGTTATGGTGCTGATGCTGTTTATTTAGGCATTCCCGATTTCTCTTTAAGGGTTAGAATTAATGATTTTAATTTAAAAACGATTAAAGAGGCTGTTAAAATTGCTCATGCTGACAGAAAAAAAGTTTATGTAACTGTTAATATTTTTGCTCACAATAAACATTTAGAAAAAATTAAACCTTATTTAAAAGAAATAAACAAAATTAGGCCAGATGGTCTTATTGTTTCTGACCCAGGTCTTATTGTCTTAATTAAAAAATACTGTCCTCGAATTGATATTCATTTATCTACTCAGGCTAATTGTACTAATTATGAGGCAGTTAAGTTTTGGCAAAAACAGGGAGTCAAAAGAATTATTTTAGGCAGGGAAGTTACCCTGAAAGAGATTAGAGAAATTAAGAAAAACTGTCCTAAAATAGAGCTAGAATATTTTGTTCACGGAGCTATGTGTATGTCTTATTCGGGTCGTTGTTTTTTATCTAAAGATTTTTTAAATCGTAGCGCTAATTTAGGTGACTGTGTTCAACCTTGTCGCTGGGAGTATGATGTTTTTATTAAAGCTAAAGGTCATGAGGAGACATTAGAATTAGTTTCTGAGCAACATGGTTCTTATTTGTTAAATTCTAAGGATTTATGTTTAATTGAATATCTTCATGATTTGATAAAAGCCGGGGTTAGTAGTTTTAAAATTGAGGGGAGAGCTAAAAGTGTTTATTATTTGGCTAATGTTATTGCTATTTATAAAAGAGCTATATTAGATAAAAAAATGGTTTCTTTTTTACATAAAGAATTGTTAGAAAAAATGACTCATCGTGGCTATACCAGGGGGTTTCTTTTGGGTGAAAAAGCTGATCAAAATGTTGATAATTCTCATTTTTCTTCTAATTGGGAATTCTGTGGTCAGGTTATTTCTAGTGAAAAGAAAAAAAACATTTTTGTTTTAAAAATAAAAGTACACAATACTATAAACAAAGGCGATTTAGTGGAAATAGTTTTGCCAGAATATAATATTATTAGTTTTAAAGTCGATAAAATGTTAGATTATAAAACTAAGCAAGAATTATTAGAGGCACATGGCGGAGGAGGAGGGCAGGAAATTATTTTGGAGGTAAAAAGTAAATTTAATATACCAGAATTAGCGGTGCTTAGAAGAAAAATTTAATCTTACCTAATTGTCATTTCCGCGAAAGAGAGAGTCCAGTTCTTTGTTGTTCTGGTCTCCAGCTTTCGCCATTTAAAATGTGGTTTACTAGAATGACAAAGGAAATATAAAATATGATTAGTTATCTAAAAGGAAAAGTTTTAAATAAATTATCAAATAGTATTATTTTGTTAGTAAACGATATTGGTTATAAGGTTTATGTGGGTAATAGTTTTTATGATAATTTAAAGTTGAATAGTGAGGTGGAGGTTTACATCTATCATGTTGTTAGAGAAGATGCTTCTGATTTGTACGGTTTTAAGACTTTGGAGGAGCTGGATTTTTATGAAATGCTTTTATCTGTTTCTGGTGTTGGGCCGAAATCAGCGATGAATATTTTATCAATTGCTAGTATTTCCGATGTTAAAGAATCTATTGTTAGAGGAGATTCGGCTTTATTGGTAAAAGTTTCTGGTATTGGTAAAAAAACAGCTGAAAGACTTGTTTTGGAATTAAAGGACAAATTGTTTAAAAAAGGTTCTTATGATTTAAATAGCTCTAGTTCTTTTAGCGGTGATGATATTGATGCCTTGCTTGCCCTTGGTTATTCGCTTTCAGAAGCTCGAGAAGCCTTAAATCAGGTTGATCCCAGTATTTCTGATGTTAAACTTCGCATTAAAGAAGCTTTGAAAAAAATGTC
>CAZNDY010000008.1:0-25345 GCA_964572055.1 uncultured Gammaproteobacteria bacterium | reverse complement strand
ACCTACCTGAAGGAGCTAAACAAATGACGCCAGGTGGAATAATTTTTGGTAGTAGCGAGTTAAGTGGGGAAGAAATTCCAACTTGGACCTGTGGAGATGATTTTATGGACACAAGAGATGGTAATATTTACCCAACAGTTCAAATAGGAGTTCAATGTTGGTTTGCCAAAAACCTAGCTTATCTTCCAGCTGTTCATAGTAATATAGATTTTGAAATTCAAGGAAACAACTCTCAGCCAGGCTATGGTGTTTATGGTTATAATGGAAATGTTGTAGCTGATGCTAAAGCATATATGCACACAGCTGGAAACACTTTTAATACGTATCAAACATATGGGGTATTATATAACTGGTATGCAGTTAATCAATCAGGAGAAAATGTTATATGTCCAGTGGGTTGGCATGTGCCTTCCCATGATGAATGGACTACTTTAGAAAGAACGATTTGTACTTCGGGAACTTGTGAAACAGATTTTCCTTATGATACAAGCACGGCGGGATGGATGGGAACTAATGAGGGAAAAAAACTAAAATCAGCCAGAACAGCAGTAGGTAGCCCAGTTGTGGGTATTTCTACAAATGATCATCCTAGATGGGATTATTCTTCAACTCATTTTGGAACCGATGAATTTAATTTTAATATATTACCAGCCGGCTACCGTAATGCCTCTGGTTCGTTTATTTATCTTGGTTCTTATTCCGGCTTCTGGTCGTCTTCTATCGATGGACCTGGTACTTGGGCTCGCCTCCTAGATTTTTCCAATTCTTCAGTTTATCGTGATGATTATGGTCTAGTTGTTGGTTTTTCTGTTCGTTGTCTTAAGGATTAAAAAAAAGAATAAATATAAAAAAACCGCCTTTCGCGGTTTTTTTTGTTATTTGACAAATTTATTTATTTTTTTGTTAAAATAATAATTTTATTATATGACGAGGTTTGAATAAAAAATAAATTAAACTTTAAGCACAATTAATCTATTTTTTCTATTTAAATCTTTAATTGTTTTTATTTCGGTTGGTATATTTTTTAAAATGTTTTTAATGTCTTTAACTAATATATTTTTTTGCCAAGGACTTATTTCCATATAGATTTCGGTTTTTATTTTATTGTTTTCTTTTAATTCTTTAATCTGCTTTAACATTTTTCGATAAAAATCTAGACCATCTGGTCCGCCATATAAGGCTTTTTTGGGCTCGAATTTAATAGTTGGAGATTCGCTTATTTCCTCCTTGGTTAAATAGGGAAGGTTTGCAATTATTACTAACTCCTTGTTATTTAAAAAATTATTTTTATTATTTAATTTTATAATTTCTTTTAATAGATTACTTTTATAAAAATTTATTACTTTATTTAAATTGTATTTTTTGGCGTTTTTTTTAGCAACTTTTAAGGCTTTAGGGCAAACGTCTAATCCATAAAAATAATTTTTTTTATTTTTTGATAAAATTTTAGCCAAACTAATTATTAAGCACCCGCTTCCTGTTCCAACGTCAATAAATATTTTATTATTTTTATTTTGTTTTTCTTTTTTTACAATTTCTTCTATTATTAATTCGCTTTCTGGGCGGGGAATCAGGGTATTTTTATTAACTTCAAATTCTAAGTCAAAAAAATTTCTTTTACCGCTGATATATGCCAGTGGATATAGTTTCAATCTTTGTTTGGTTATTTGATCAATTTTATTGTTTTCTTTTTCTTTTACTTCTTTTTGATCATTAACAATCAAAAAAAGCCTATCCTTTTTTAAGGCTAAGCTTATGAGTATTTCACTTTCTAAGGTATAATTTTTAATCCCATTTTTAAGAAGTTTTTTTCTAACCTCTATTGTTTTTTCTTTAATAGTCATTCTATTAAGATTGTTCTTTTTGGAGTTTTTTTAATTCTTTAATTATTTCTTCAATTTGTCCGTTCATGATTTCGTCAATATTGTGCCATGATTTGTTTATTCTGTGGTCTGTTATGCGACTTTGGGGAAAGTTATATGTTCTTATTTTGTCACTTCTATCACCACTGCCAACCTGGCTTTTTCTTTCTGCAGATTCTTTTAGAGCTTTTTCTTCTTCGGCTTTGGCTAGTAACCTGGAGCGCAAGATTTGTAAAGCTTTTTCTTTATTTTGATGTTGTGATTTTTCATCTTGACAGCTAACTACGGTGTTTGTGGGGATGTGTGTTACTCTAATGGCTGAATAGGTTGTATTTACACTTTGTCCACCAGGGCCAGAAGAGCAAAAGGTATCTATTCTTATTTCGTTAGGGTCAATTTTAATATCAACTTCTTCAGCTTCTGGTAAAACGACTACAGTTGAGGTTGAAGTGTGGACTCTTCCTTGTTTTTCTGTTTCTGGCACTCTTTGAACGCGATGAGTTCCAGCTTCGTATTTCAGGTTTCCATATACGCCGTTTCCTTCTATAGAGAAAATAATTTCTTTGTAGCCACCAATCCCAATAGCATTAGAGCTTAGTATTTGACTTTTCCAGCCCATATTTTCAGCAAATTTAGCGTACATTCTAAAAAGTTCGGCTGTAAATAAGGCTCCTTCATCACCTCCAGCTCCAGCTCTTATTTCAATGATAACATTTTTTTTATCATTGGGATCAGCTGGAAAAAGCTCTTCGTTTAGTTTTTCTTCAACTTCATTTTTTTCTGATTTTAACTGCTCTAATTCTTCGTTGGCCATTTTTTTTAATTCGGGATCATTTTCTGAGCTTATTATTTCTAGATTATCTTTTATATTTTCTTCTATTTTTTCTAGTTTTAAAATCAAATCATGCGATTTTTTTAGATTCGCATGTTCTTTGGATATTTTAGTTAATTGGCTCATGTCGGATATTATTTGAGGGTCAATTAGTTTATTTTCCAATTCTTTAAATTTATCTTTTATTTCTTGAAAATTTTTCATATTGATAAAATAAAAGCTCTATTTAGAGCTTTTATTAATTTATTATCAATTTTCTATTTATTTTTTTCTAATTGCTTTTGGCTTTTAGCAGCTCTTTTAGCTGTTTTGCCGATACGTTTATCGTCTTTTTTTTCTAATTTAGCTTTGAATTTACCAACACGGTTAGCCGTGTCAACTAATTTTTGTTTTCCGGTATAAAATGGGTGGCAAGCTGAACAAAGCTCTGTTTTTATCTCATTTTCGGTTGAACCAGTAACAAAGGAATTACCACAAGCACAGGTGATCTTTGCTTCTTTGTTGTATTTAGGATGAATACTCTTTTTCATATTGTTATATCAAGGTTTTTCGCTAATTTTTACGATTTTCCTTATAAAATTATAAACATAAAAACCAACCATCTGGGTGGCTAGAGATAGTGTATCATAAATTAAAAAATAAGGCAAGAAGCAAATTTAATTAAAATTGAAATTTTAATTTTATCTGTTATAATATAATTAAGCTCAATTTAGTTTAAAATAAATTAATAATAAGAATAAATATGATCAAAGATGTAGTTATTAAAAATTTGAACAAGTATGAAGATCAAAGAGGGTGGCTAAGTGAGGTTTATCGTTTGGATGAAACAAAATATAGACCTCAAATGGCTTATATTAGTGTTACTAAACCAGGGATAGTTCGTGGTCCTCACGAACATGTTTATCAAAGTGATTGTTTTGTTTTTGTTGGTCCGGGCAATTTTGAACTTTATCTTTGGGATAGAAGGGATGATAGTGAAACTAAGGGAGAGAATATTAAGATTATAGTCGGAGAAGACAATCCAAGTATGGTAGTGGTTCCTCCTGGGGTAGTTCATGGTTATAAATGTGTTGGCGATAAAGAAGCTTATAGTTTAAATTTGCCTGACAAATTATACAAAGGAGAGGACAAAAAAGAAGAGGTTGATGAGATTCGTTGGGAAGAGGACGAGGATTCTCCATACAAAATAAGTTAATTATTATGGAAAATTGGGATAAGCCAAAAAAAGAAAGAGATAATTTAAGGGAGATGAATAATAATTCTTCTTCTGGTGGTGTTGAATATCATGATTCACCGCTTAAGCGGGAAAAGATAGAAAAAGAAGATGATCTTTTAGAGTTTTTTGATGAAGGAGATCCGCACTTTGTAGAACAAAGAAAAAAGGTTGTTGTTGGAATTAGAGAAAAGATAGAAAATTTAAAAATTAGTGACTATAAAACAAATCCAGAAAATATTTTTATTAACTCTGATATTTTTAACCTAGCTCAAAATCATGGTTTGTCAGAGACTTTTGATGTTTTAAAAAATGAGTTTTTTTATGCCTTAGAACATGATCGAGATTTAGAAAAAAAGATGAACATTTTTTCTGTAACTGGCAATTATTTGGAGGGAAATCGTCGTCAAAACTTAATTCTATATAAAGAAAAAATTGTTAAAAATTTTGAAAATTCAATTAAAATGGCTTTTTTGACCGAGGCATCTTCTGAATTGCTTAAAAATAACCCCGAAGTTAGAGTTATTGATTATACGACAGAATTGAAAAATGGCTTCACTGATTTTCTTGAGGAAAATAAGGACGTTTTGAATAATTTTTTTGCTGAAAAAGAAATTAATATTGATAAAGATAATAAAATAACTATCAAAAGAGATAGAATTATTTTTACTGATTTTGATTTTAAAAAGGGAGAGGTTTCTTTTGAATCAGAAAAATATAATTTAGCTAGTGAAGATCTTGATCGCATTATTGAAAGTGAAAAGTTTTCTTCTATTAAGGAGTTAGAAGATTTTATTTCTTTTTTAAAGCATGAATTGGAAAATTTTTCTAAACCAAGTATGTTTTTTGGCAAAGGGAAAAAAGAGGCTAGAGAAATAATAAAAAAAGAGATTATTGAGGTTAAAAAGAAGCTAGAGCATTCTTTAGAAAAATTAAAAAGAGAAGAGGCCAGATCTGGTGGTTATTCTTATCACAATGAGTTTATTGATATTTTTAATTATTTTAAAATAAGCGCTGGTCTTAATGAGAAAAAAATGAGCGAAGATGATCGCCTGAAATATAAAAAAATAGTAGATAATTTTAAAGAGTCTTTGTTTGATCTAAAATCCTTTGGTCAAGATCTTTATGACGCTGAAAGCCTTAAGTATAATCTAAAACAAAGTTCTTTAGCTTTTTATGGCAAGGGAAAGATATCTTTTTCAGCCGAAATTAATGATTTAAAATCTTTTAATGATTTTGGAGAAATAATTAAATTAGCTTTTTTAAATAAATCATTTAATTATAATAACTTGTCTTTAGCTATTAATAATTTTGTTCAAAAGCTAGATAAGATTTTATCCACTTTCAATTCTGATGATTTTAAAAATTTTGAATATTTTAGTTTATTAAAAAAAGAATTTCGTTCTTTTTGTTCTATAAATAGTAACGATGACCAGTTTGTTAGGGACATGGTTTCTCGTTTTTTCTAGCTTATTTTAATCTTTAGTTTATTTTAATTATGAAAAAAATTTTAGTAACCGGTGGTGCTGGTTTTATAGGTTCAAATTTTATTAGGTATTGGTTGAAAAATAATCCCGATGATTTTATTATTAATTTGGACAAATTAACTTACGCTGGAAATTTAGATAATTTAATTGATGTTTCTGAAAATCATAATTATGAATTTGTTCATGGTGATATTTGTGATGTTGATTTAGTAAATGATTTAGTGAAAAATGTTGAATTAATAGTTCATTTTGCGGCCGAAAGCCATGTTGATAGATCGATAGCGAATAGTTCTGATTTTATAAAAACAAATATCGATGGAACTAGGGTTTTATTGGAGGCTGCTAAAAATAATGGAAATGTTAGATTTCATCATGTTTCAACTGATGAGGTTTTTGGTTCTCTTAATTTAAATGATCAGAAGTTTAATGAAAATACAGCTTACGACCCTCGATCACCTTATAGTGCTTCTAAGGCTGCCTCCGATCATTTAGTTCGAGCTTATTATCATACCTATAATTTGCCAATTACTATATCTAATTGTTCTAATAATTATGGGCCCTATCAGTTTCCAGAAAAATTAATTCCTTTGTTTGTAACTAATCTTATTACAGGAAAGAAAGTGCCGGTTTATGGTAGTGGTAAAAATGTTAGAGACTGGATTCATGTTGATGATCATAATAGTGGAGTCGAAATGATTATTAAGAATGGTAAAATAGGTGAAACTTATTGTTTGGGTGGAGGCAATGAAATGACAAATATTGATATAACTCATAAGATTTTAGATACTTTAAATTTAGGAGACGATATGATTGAATATGTTGCTGATCGCTTGGGTCACGATTTACGTTATGCTATAGATTTTTCTAAGGCCAAGAAAGATCTTGGCTGGGAACCAAAAATAAGTTTTAATGATGGATTGATGAGTACTATTGATTGGTATAAAAATAATATTGCTTGGTGGAAAAAAATTATAGATAATCGATCTAAATAAAAAATATGAGTAAAATTTTGATTTTGGGGGCTGATGGTAATTTAGGCACTCAGTTAATAAAAAATTCTGAATTATTTGGTTTAAATCAAATAGTGCCTTTTGGTAGAAAGGATTTGGATCTGCTGGATTATGATTCTATAGTTTCTAAGATATCAAAGATTGGTCCTGATGTTATTATTAATACTGCCGCTTATAACGCTGTTGATAAATGTGAAGAATTTGAAGATGAGTTTAAATTGGCTAAAAAAATCAATTCCGAAGCTGTAAAGTTTTTAGGAAAAGCCGCTATTAAAAATAATTCTGTTTTAGTTCATTATTCAACTGATTATGTTTTTGGTGGTGATGTTTGTCATGAGGATGCTTGCAATGATGATTGCCTTTTGAAGTTTAAGGAAAATGGTGGTTTTAGAGAAGATGACAATCCTTGTCCAGTAAATAAATACGGTCTAACTAAGTTGTGGGGTGAGGAGGAGTTGTTAAAATTAAAAGATAAAAAATTAAAGTATTATATTATTCGAACTTCAAAATTGTTTGGACCAAAAGGAAGGTCAGGTGATTCTAAGGATAGTTTTTTTGATTTGATGTTGAAGTTGTCAAAAGATAAGAATGAAATAAGTGTTGTTAACGAAGAATTGAGCTGTTTTACTTATACTCCAGATTTAGCTTGTCAAACAATTGATATTTTGGGTAGCAAAAAGGAATATGGAATTTATCATGTTAGAAATAGTGGACCAGCTATTTGGTATGATGCAGCTCGTGAACTTTTTAGAATGAAAGATGTTAATATTAAAATAAACCCAGTTTCAGCTGAAAGTTTTCCTCGTCCAGCTAGAAGACCAAAGTATTCAGTGTTGGCTAATTCTAAATTGCCTAATCTAAGAAGTTGGCAAGAAGCTTTGGGTGAATATTTAAAAAATATTTAAATTAATTTAAAATAATAATTTTTACTTATGAAAGGAATTGTTTTATCCGGTGGAAGCGCTACTCGACTTCGACCCTGTACTAAAGTTACCTCTAAACAGTTATTACCAGTTTATAATCGTCCTATGATTTATTATCCCTTAAACACCCTTATTAAGGCTGGCATAAAGGATATTTTAATAATTGTTGCGCCTGAACAGGCTGGTCATTATTTAAACCTTCTTGGTAGCGGCAAAGATTTTGGTGTAAAATTTACTTATGAAATTCAAGATAAGCCAGAGGGTTTAGCTCAATCTTTCTTGATAGGACAAAATTTTATTGACGAAGATAGTGTTTGTATGATTCTGGGTGATAATATTTTTGAAGATGATTTTAGCGAAGATATTAAAAATTTTAAAAGTGGCGCCAAGGTTTTTGCTAAAGAAGTATCAGATCCAAAAAGATTTGGTGTGGTTGAGTTTGATGAAAATAGAAGGGCAATATCAATTGAAGAAAAGCCTCAAAACCCAAAATCAAATTATTGTGTGACTGGTTTGTATGTTTATGATAATAAGGTGGTTGATATTGCTAGAAATTTAAAACCATCTCCTCGAGGAGAGTTAGAAATAACTGATGTTAATAAGATTTACCTAGATAAAGGGGAGCTAGATGTGGCCATGGTTGATGGTGCTTGGGTTGACGCCGGGACTTTTGATAGTTTATTAGAAGCTCAAATATTAGCTAAAAATAAATTACAAGACAAGATGGTGATTTAATATAAAAATATGTCTAAAATATTATCAAATCAAGAAGTAAAAGGAACAAAGGACTGGTTACCAGAAGAATTTTTTGTTAGAAATTATATTTTTTCAAAATGGCGAGAAGTTTGTTTGTCTTATGGTTTTTCGGAATATTTAACTCCAATTTTAGAAAATGCTGATATTTATCGAGCTAAGTCTGGTGAAGATATTGGCATAAAAGAGTTGATGGTTTTTACCGATCAAGCTGGTAGAGATTTAGCTATTCGACCCGAAATGACTCCTAGTGTTTCTCGAATGGTTTCTAAAATTTATCAATCTAGCCCTAAGCCACTTAAATTATTTTCTATAGCCAATTTTGTGCGTAATGAAAAGCCACAAAGAGGAAGAAATAGAGAATTTTGGCAGTTAAATTGTGATATTTTTGGAGAAAACAATTTTTTGTCTGACTTGGAGATTTTACAACTATCATTAGATTTGATGTTGTCTTTTAATCCTCCAAAGGATTCTTTTGTTTTAAAAATAAACAGTCGAAAACTGATTGATGATTTATTTGTTTTATTAGTTTTAAAGAATGATAAAAAAATAGCTTTGACTAGATTGATGGATAAATATGCCAAGTTATCAAAAGAAGATTTTATTAAAGCTATGAAAGATATTGGTTTGTCAGATGATAATATTGTAAAAATAGATAGTTTTTTAAATGCTAAGTCTCTTGATGATTTAGTCAAGAAAATACCAGAATTGCAAAACAAAGAGAGTATAGAGGAGATAAAAAAAATAATACAGAATTTATCAGATTTGGGTTATGAGCAGTATTTGTCTTTCTCTTCTTCGCTTATTAGGGGTTTTGATTATTATGATGGTTTAATATTTGAAATTTTTGATAATCATAAAGATAACAATCGTGCTATGTTCGGCGGGGGAAGATACAACGGTTTAGCTGAAATATTTGGTTCTAAGAGTTTTCCAGCTATTGGTTTTGCTCCTGGAGATGAAACTTTTAGAATATTTTTAGAATCTTGGAATATTTTACCTGAACAAAGTATTTATCAAGATAATTATTATTTCCCATTATTAAGCGAAAAGCTAGTAAGAGAAAGTTTTATTTTAGCAAATAAACTCAGATTGCTGAACAAAAAAGTTGAACAAGGATTTAATATAACAAAAATAGGCAAATCTCTGGAGTATGCTAATAAAAAAGGATTAGGCAAGATTGTGATTTTGGGTGAAGAGGAGTTTAATAAAAAGATTTATAAAATAAAGGACATGAAAAGTGGCAAGGAAGAAGTTTTTGATTTAAATTAAGTTAATTTTTAAAATCAAAATATGGACAATTGTGTTTTTTGTAAAATAGCGAAAGGAGAAATACTTTCTTATAAAATTCATGAAAATGATGATTTTTTGGCTTTTTTAGATATTACTCAATTTGCCGAGGGGCACACTATTGTTATACCTAAAAAACATTTTAGGTTTATTTGGGATATTGATAATGTTGATAAGTTTTATGAATTTGCGGTTGAAGTAGCTAATCACTTCAGATCTTTGGGTTATGAGTTTATAGATTCAGCTTCTTTTGGTCGTCTTATACCTCATGCTCATTATCATTTAATCCCCCATAAATTAGAGGGAAGTGATTGGGAAAAATCAATTAAAGGCTTGGGTGAAATGCAAAAAGATGTAAGCAGGAGATTGTCGAATGAAGAATTTTTGAAAGTTAGAGATAAATTTAAATTATAGTTTTAAAATCTTAACATTGGTTTTCGATCGAGTTCTAATATTTTATCAGCTTCAAGCTGGTTTTTTTTATTTAAGATATTGTAATAAGCAGCAATTCCAATCATAGCAGCGTTATCACTGCGGAATTTTTTTTCCGGTATAAAATAATTTTTATTTAATTTTCTGACAATATTTCCGATTTCTCGAGTGATATATTTATTGTTACTAACCCCACCGCCGATAAAAACTGACTTTACTTCTGGGTATTTTTCAATAGCTTTTATTAACTTATGCGATAGTGATCTGGATATAGCGTTTATAAATTCTCGCGCAAAATTATAAGACCAAGCAGTGTCTTTTTTATGTTTTTGACGCAATTCTTGAATTTTGTATAAACAAGCAGTTTTAAGGCCAGAAAAACTAAAATTAAAGTCACCAGAGCGCATCATTGGAATGGGTAGTCCAAAAGTTCCAGCTAGTTCTGATACTGGTTTTTTACCACCTTTTTCTTTCCAAGCTTTTTGAGGATTATTCCAATTATTTTTAGCTTTATCAGCTAAACTACTTATAATCGGTCCGCCTGGGTAGCCTAAATTTAGCATTCGAGCTACTTTATCAAAAGCTTCTCCAGCGGCATCGTCTAGCGTTTCACCTAGTATTTTATAGTCTCCAATTTGTTTAACATAAACTATTTCACTATGATTTCCTGAGATTAAAAGTCCTAGAGCTGGAAATAATTTTTCTTCTTCATTTATTTTTATTTTTCCTTGGCTATTTTTGTTTAAAAGCAGGGAAGAGAGTAAATGTCCTTCCATGTGATTTATGGGGACAAGTGGTTTTTTATTTCTGCTTGCTAAAATTTTAACAAAATCAACGCCAACTTCTAAGGCAATAGCAAGCCCTGGTCCATAAGTAACAGCAAAAAAGTCAATTTCTTCTTCTTTTATTTTAGCTCTTTTTAAAGCTTCTAAGTATACCTTGTCTATGTTTTCTCTGTGGGCTCTTCGGGCAATATCAGGTACAACTCCGCCCCATTTTTGATGAAGCTCTACTTGTGAAGAGACTACGCTGGATAAAACAATTCTGTTTTTTAAAACAGCCACCGAGGTGTCATCACAACTAGTATCAATTGCTAAAATAATTATTTCTTTTTTGTTTGTTTTTTTATTCATAGGTTTCTATTTCTCGTGAGTCTTCGTCTAAATATTTAAAGGAAATATTTATAATTTTTCCATTGGCATTTTTAATTTTCTTTTTTAAATCCGTAAAAAATTTGTCAGCCCATTCAATGGAAATAATATTATCTGCTTTCAAATAATTGTCTATACCAATAGTCTCTAAGTCTTTGATATTTTCTAAGCGCCAAGTGTCAATGTGAACAAATTTTCCTTTTCTTTGTCCTAGTTTGTAATCATATTCATTTAAAATAGTGAAACTAGGGGACTTAACCATTTCTTTAATTTTCAGTTTTTGGGCCAGTCCTTTGGAAAATTGGGTTTTGCCAGCTCCAAGTTCACCCATTAGGAAAAAAACTAAAGGCCTCTCTAGTGGCTCATCAATAAATTTCAACATATTCATAGAACCAAAATTGAGCATCTCTTGAGCGCTAGTGGTTTTGGCTTTGAGCACTGCTTTTTTATGAGAGATTTGTTTGGAAAAATCAATTTGTCCTTGGCGCATAACATTGAGATTGTTCATGGTAGTGTCAACTACAGTTGAAGTTTCTTTTTGTTCTAGTTCTCCGGCATCAATTATTAAATCAATCAAATCTTGGCTTTTCTGGGGGGCGGTTTTTAGTAAATTTTTTATACTATATGGCTTGGGTAAATATGAAGGATTGGCTGAAGTAGCAGTAAATGGTTTGCCAAATTCTTTGATAATATCTAAAATTAATTGATGATCAGGAATTCTAATACCCAGTGTGCCGTACTCAGACTCAACTTCTTTTACTACCTTGCCTAAACTTTTGGAGACCACGGTTATTGGTCCGGGGAGGTAATTATCATATAAATTTTGGGCAATTTCGTTAATTTCAACATATTTTTGAGCCATTTTCGCGTCAGATACTGCAATAGACAAGGGTTTTCCTTCACGTCTTTTTTTATATTTATATAATTTGGCTATAGCTTTTTTATTGGTAGCATCAGCTCCTAGTCCGTAGCAAGTTTCGGTTGGGAAAACAAAAATACCACCGCTTTTTAAAATATCAACGGTTTTTTTAATAATTTCAGAGTAATTTTTCTTGTTGTATTTAACTATTTCCATTGTTTTTATTATAGCAAGAATAAAAATAAAGGCAATTTACAAAGGTGATTTAATGCTTTTTATTTTTGGGTTGCTTACTTGAGTATAAATTTGAGTAGTACGGATATTTTGATGCCCAAGAAGATTTTGAATATATCTAATATCAACACCATTTTCTAGAAGGTGGGTGGCGAAGCTATGACGTAGTGAATGAAAGCTAGCGTCTTTTTTTATTTTTGATTTTTTTAGGGCACTGGCAAATATTTTTTGAGCAGTTCTGGTAGTTAATTTTTTACCTTGTTCACTAGTAAAAAGATAATCATTTTTTGATTTTTTGTTTATAATTTCTTGTAAATCAGGAGTTATTTTTTCGGGGAGCAAACTTATTCTGTCTTTTTGTCCTTTAGCATTTTTTATGTGTATAGTTAGCTCTGAAATATTTATATCTTGAACTTTGAGATTGATTAACTCTCCAACTCTTAACCCAGCGCCATAAGAGATAGAAAGCATTAATTTGTGCTTTGGATTGGAAATAGAATTTAGAATTAAATCTATTTCATTTTTAGAGAAAACAATTGGCAGTTTTTTAGCTTTTTTAGGTGTTTTTATTTCTATTTTTTTATTTATTTTAGCTATATTATGATAATAAAATTTTATAGCCCCGATATAAATACTTTGGCTTTGGGGTGATATTTTTTCTTGGTAAATTAGTAGAAAATTTTTAGTGATATCTTCATTAAAAACATGAAAATTGCTTTTTTTGAACAAAAAATACTCCTTTAGAGCGAAAAGATATATTTTTATAGTCCTAGGGCTGTAGTTTCTGATCTTTAATTCTCTTTCAACCAAGTTTAATTGAATTTGCATATTTTTGGGGATTAATTTATAATATTAATATAATTAATGTTTGTATATTATAGCATATATTCGTAAAATATACAATATTAGGTATAAAAAGCGAACATAGTTCGCATAATAACGAGTTATCTGAAATATTCCTTTTCTTTTCTGGGCTAACGCCCAATTGTTTAAAAAATTTTAATAATGAAAAAAAACTCTCAAAAAATTATTATATTAACTTTTATTTTTTCTATAATCATTTGGATTATTATTATTTTTATAGATTATAATATAGTTTTTTCTGACTTTAAAAAACCAATTTTTACAATAGCGACAGAGACCCAAGATGATGGTGGCTCTGGTACATATAAGGGCTTGGGTTATTCTTTTAAAATAAATGGAAATTTTATGCCGGATGATGAATTTCCAGGCATAACCCATGTAAAATTTTATTTATTTGGAAATAAAATCAAAGAATCCCTTAGGGATTAGCTCATTAATTTTTTAAAAC
Source organism: uncultured Gammaproteobacteria bacterium (assembly GCA_964572055.1). Taxonomy (GTDB): domain Bacteria; phylum Patescibacteriota; class Patescibacteriia; order Patescibacteriales; family UBA12465. The sequence goes on along the minus strand of CAZNDY010000008.1, from coordinate 11,987 downwards.
AAGTTTTCTTATTAGAAAACAAAAGAAAAAAAATACATCAGCTAACAGCGTATATCTGATTACGGCTTTTTACAAAAACCTCCACCCAAATTCAAAAAATAATTATTAACTTTAATAAGGTATTTTTAGAACTTCAGATATCGAGGAAACGTTATGTGAAATAAAATTCTTTTTCTTTTTTAAATTTGCTTTTTATAATAAAGAAAAATAAGTTTTTTTATTTATTTATATAGGGGTATAAGGTGTTTTTTCTGCCCACAAAGGGGCAGTAAAAAACGATTTATTTATAAATTCTCAATAACCTCATTTCTTGGTATAATACAAGTATTAAAAATAACATTATTTTCATATGCCTAATGAGAAAAAAACTGAAAATTTATCTCGAAAACTTCTTGCAAGAGTGGGTATTTTTGATAATGATAATTTCATTGTTGAGGAACAAAAAAGCGACAACCCAATCATTCAAAAATTATTAAAAAATGCAAGCAAGTCAGGTACGGGACTTGGTAAGCCTGAATTTATTATTCGCAAAAAGGATGACAATGATTTTTTGATAGTTATAGAATGTAAGGCTAAAACAAAATATCACGAATCAAAAAATAGAGATTTATACAAAGATTATGCAGTTGATGGCGCTCTTTTGTATGGGAGCTATTTATCAAAAGAATTTAATGTTATAGCTATTGGAATTAGTGGTGAAAATGAGGTAGATATTAAAATTAGCACTTTTTTATTTATAAAAAAATCCCCCAAATATACAGACCTATTAGACGAAAATAATAAAAAAATTCAAACGATACTAACATGGGAGCGCTATATTGATCGTGCAAAATTTGACCCTATATTGGCTAAATCGAGACATTCAGATTTGATGAGATTTTCTCGTGAGCTACACGATTACATGCGCGATTACGCAAAAGTTACGGAGGCTCAAAAACCATTGTTGGTCAGCGGTATTTTGCTTGCGCTAATGGATAAGGGATATGAGGTTGCATACAAAAAATATGAGGGCGAGGAATTGGCAGCAGAAACATTCAATTCAATAAAAAAAATTATCGAGAAGGCAGAGCTGGGCGATACGCACGAAACAAAAAAAAGAGCAGTTATTAATGCTTTTAGTTTTATTGAACATCATCCTGAATTACAAAAAATTGATGCAAAAAAAAATGAATCTCCACTCTTACATATTATTCAAGATTTGCATGTTCATGTAAAACCTTTTACAAAGGACCATTACGATTTTGATATCATTGGTAATTTTTATGGTGAATTTATTAGGTACACTGGTGGTGATGGCAAGGGACTTGGTATAGTTCTTACGCCAAAACACATAACCGACCTATTTGCTGAATTAGCGAAGCTTGATAAAAATTCTGTTGTTCTTGATATATGCGCAGGGACAGGCGGATTTCTTATTTCTGCGATGAAAAAGATGACGGATAGAGTTTCTGCTGAAGAAAAAAGAAGAATTTTATCAAACTCATTAATTGGAATAGAGCAAGAACCACAAATGTTTGCCCTTGCGGTATCAAATATGATTTTACGTGGTGATGGAAAAACAAATCTTTATCAAGGGTCATGTTTTGATAACGACCTATTCAAAAGCATACAAGGAAAAGCAAATGCTGGTTTTATGAATCCGCCATATTCACAAAAGGGAGATAATTTACACGAATGGGATTTTATAATAAGAATGCTTGATGGATTAAATAAAAATGCAACAGGCATAGCCATTGTCCCAATGTCAGTCGCTATTGATACTAAACACCCACTTCGAGAAAAGCTTTTAAGTGAACATAGACTGGAGGCTGTAATGAGTATGCCTGATGATTTGTTTTATCCCGTCGGCACAGTTACTTGTATTATGGTTTTTACAGCGCACACGCCACATGACAGCGATAAACATCATGAAAGTTGGTTTGGATATTGGAAAAATGATGGATTTAGAAAAGACAAGAAAGAGGGCAGAATTGCCACAAACAAATGGCTGGAAATAAAAGAGAATTGGATTGCTGCTTTTTCAAGTAAAAAGGAAATTGCAGGCTTTGGAATACGTAAAAAGGTTACTGCAGATGATGAATGGTGTGCTGAGGCATATCTTGAAACGGATTTTTCAAATCTTAATGAATTAGAGTTTATACAAAATACCATAAAAGTAGCTTCATTTTTATTTAAAAATGGAAAAAGCGAAATGGTAGAATTTTTGTTGAAAAATAAAAATTCTAATAAGGCAATACAATCATTAAATACTGGTGATTGGAAATCATTTAGTTTGGGAGATTTGTTTAATTTTGAAAAAGGAGAAAGGTTGACGAAGCTCGATAGAATAGAAGGAAATATGCCGCTCGTGACAGCTGGTGAAAATAATAATGGCATAGCCGAATATATATCCTTTGAAGAATTTAAAGACAAAAAAAAGATATTTGAAAATAAAATAACTGTAGATATGTTTTTTAATGTTTTTTATCACGATTATAAATATTTTAGTGATGACAACATACACACTCTCTTGCCGATAGGTTTTGATCTTGATAAATATAGTTCATTGTTTTTAGTAACCGTGTTGAGTAAGCTAAAATACAAATACGCATATGGTAGACAGGTAAGGCTTATGAGATTACCTTTTGAAAAAATTAAATTACCAGTTGATAAAAATGGAAAACCCGATTGGAAATTTATGGAAAATTATATAAAGTCATTATCATTTGCCTCGACTTTTTAATTGCAAAACAAGCAAGGAGTTTTTGATTTTGAGCATTCACCCCTTACCCCTCTGCCCAAAATCAAAAACAAAAAACTTATTTATCATTTAGAATAAAAGCAAATTTAAAAAAGAAAAAGAATTTTACATCACATAACAAGGCATATCCGGTTCAAAAATTTTGCACCTTATAATAAATTAAGGAAAGCAAAATTTTCTCTCCCAAATTTTTCCTCCGCTACGCTTTAGAAAAACTTCGGATATGCCTAACGTTGAGCAAAATGTTGCTCGCTTCGCGAGCTCAAAATTTTACTCAATGCGTGCGCTTACCAGCGCTGTTGGGCAAAGTGTTTCTTCGCTTCGCTTCGCAACACTTCGCAAAACCGACGTCTATTCAAAATTTCATTTATTTTTTTAAATTATGTTAAAATTAGGGCAAATTTGCTCTTTTATTTTTGCTTAAAATATGCTATAATATAGTATATAAATGCAAAAAATATGCCAAAAAATAAGACTATAAATGTAAAAGGAACCAAAATCACAATTATAAAACAAGATGATTCTGTCTATGATTATATTTCCTTAACTGATATGGTTAAGGCTAAAGATGGTGATTTTTTTATTTCCGACTGGTTGAGAAATAGAAATACGGTTGAATTTTTGGGTATTTGGGAAAGAATTTATAATCCAAATTTTAATTATGGCGAATTTGCCATAATTAAAAGTAAAGCGGGTTTAAATAATTATAAAATAAGCGTAAAAGAATGGACCAGGAAAACAAAAGCTATAGGATTAAAGGCTATAACAGGAAGATACGGTGGAACCTATGCGCATAGAGATATTGCTTTTGAGTTTGGAATGTGGATTAGCGCGGAATTCAAAATTTATCTCATTAAAGAATTTCAACGTCTTAAAGAAAATGAAGAGAAAAGCCTAAAGCTAGGATGGGATATTCAAAGAACACTTGCAAAGATTAATTATAAAATTCATACTGATGCCATCAAAAATAATTTAATTCCGCATGAGTTAACAAAAAGTCAAATTAATATGAAGTATGCCAATGAGGCAGATTTGCTTAATGTAGCATTATTTGGAATAACCGCAAAAATATGGCGTGATCAAAATCCAAAACTGAAAGGAAATATTAGAGATTACGCTTCAATTGAACAGTTGGTAGTTTTGTCCAATTTAGAAAGCATAAATGCTTTATTAATCAATGATGGTCTTTCTCAGCAAGAGAGAATTTTAAAATTAAATAATACGGCAATAAGTCAGATGAGGTCACTTTTACTAAATAATAATATCGAAAAACTGGAATCACTAGGGTAGTTTATTTATTTTAAATCGCCATCTCAAAACCATGTTTTGATCTAGCGACTTCAGATCAAGCGCACGCATTATACGTAATTCAAAAAATATTTTCTAAGAGCGTTTTCGCTCTTTTATTTTACCCAAAAATATGCTATAATATGCTTATGAATCAAGAAAAAATAACAAAAATAGCAATATTTCAAAGAAAAGAAATAAGAAAAATTATTCATAATAATGAATGGTGGTTTTCGATTATTGATATAATAGAAGTTCTAACCAAAACTGAAAGATCAAGAAAATATTGGAGTGATCTGAAGAAAAAACTTGTTTTAGATGGTTATTATCAGTTGTCCGAAAAAATCGGACAACTGAAATTAGAATCTTCCGATGGCAAAAAATATCTTACTGACCGTGCTAACACTGAGACTATTTTTCGTAAAAGCAAATAAGCCAGAAATACTTTTCTATGGACAACTACGAAATTATAAGACATGTAATACATTATTCTCTTCATTTTTTATTTCCATTTATATTCGCCTATTTATTTTTTAAAGAAAAATGGAAAATTGCGGGACTAATAATGGTCGCTACCATTTTAATAGATTTAGACCATCTCTTAGCTATTCCAACTCTTGACCCCAGTCGTTGTAGTATTGGTTTTCATCCTTTACATACTGTTTGGGCTTTGATTATTTATTTTTTAATGCTATTTATTCCATCTTGGAAGTGGCGCGCAGTTGCTGTTGGATGCATTCTACATTTGGGGACAGATACTCTTGATTGTATTTTGGGTGGGATGTGGTAATAAATATAGTTAAAACATAATAATCACACATGTTTTCTAGCTAAAAAGATTGATTATTTGGAAAATAATTAATTAATTTTTAAAATTATGAACACAAAACTAACAACAAAGAATTTTTTGATAACTATTTTGTCAATTATTCTTGTTTTGCTTGTTATTTTTTTTATTGTTATGTCCAAGATAAAAGAAAATAGAGAAAGGGATAATCAGTTTAATGTAAGTAATTTTGAAGAATGTGTGGCAGCTGGAAATCCGGTTATGGAAAGTTATCCACGTCAATGTCGACATGGTGAAGAATCTTTTTCCGAAGATATTGGTCAAATTGTTGGCGGAGATAAAGATGAGCATGGTTGTATTGGATCGGCTGGATATTCTTGGTGTGAACCTAAAAATGAGTGTCTTCGAGTATGGGAGGAAAAATGCTATGCTAATATTGAAGAAGAAATTCAATATTTTCTGGCGAACAAATATAGTAAATCAACCGAAGAAGTGATTGTTAATATCACAAAACAAATTGAAAGCCATGTTGCTGGAAGTGTTAAATTTGGTCCAGAGTTTTCAGCTGGAGGTTTATTTTTAGCTGTACAATTTGGAAATATATGGGAGGTTGTGTATGACGGAAATGGAAGCATTGATTGTGAAAAAATGAGAACTGAATACAATTTTCCAGATGAAATACTAAAACCTAATTTTTGCGATTAATTTATTTAAACAAATAATATGTTTATAAAATTGTATGCAATTGCTCTTCCTGTGTTTTTTGTTATTGACATGCTTTGGCTTGGTTTAGTGGCTAAGGATTTCTATCGCCTGTAAATTATATGTTGTTAAAATTTATTTGTAATATTATTTTATATACCCATGTTAATGCTTGAGATTATATTAATATTTGCCCTTATAATGCTGAATGCTTATTTTGCCTTATCTGAAATAGCCCTTTTAAGCGTTAAAAAAAGTCGTCTTAAGTATTTAAGTCAAAAAGGCAATAGGAAGGCTCAAAAGGCCCTTGCCTTAGTTCGTCAGTCTCCAGAAATGCTTTCCACTATTCAAATAGCTATTACTACGATTGGTATTTTTGCCGGAGCTTTTGGTGGTGCTACAATTTCAGAATATCTTGAAAATTATTTTTCAAAAGTTGCATTTCTATCTGGCTATAGTGAGTCAATTAGTGTGGTATTGGTTGTTGTAATTATTACATACTTTTCACTTGTTATAGGTGAGTTAGTTCCAAAACAAATAGCTTTGTCAAATTCAGAAAAATTATCCTTGAGAGTGGCTGGCACAATAACGATTTTAATGAAAATTTCTAGGCCTTTAGTGAGGTTGTTAAGCTTTTCTACTAAAAGATTGCTTAAGCTTTTACATGTTAAAATAGCTCCAGAAAATGTTGTCTCTGAAGAAGAAATAAAGCTTTTAATGGCAGAGGGTATTGAGAGTGGCGCTTTTGAAAAGTCGGAACTAAAAATGGTTGAAAATATATTTTTTTTAGGAAATCGTCCTATAAAAGACTTTATAACGCCTAATGAAGAAATTGTTTGGGTGGATGTTAATGATTCTATTTCAAAAATTAAAAATAAAATTAAAACAAGTGATGCGACCATTTTTCCTGTTAAAAATGGAGATCTAAATAGCCCCGTTGGGGCAGTTGAAACTAATGATATATTAAATCATTTATTGACTTACAGAGATAGGGATGTTTATTTAAAAAATTTAGTACAACCGATAATATATATAGATGCTAACTTACCTTCCTTAGTGGCTATTGATCGTCTTAAAAAATCATCTATTAAGATTGCAATTGTTTTTGATAAGACGAGTAGTAAAATTTTGGGAATATTAAGTTTTCATGATATATTAGAGGCTATTGTTGGTGATTTTCAAATTAAACATCAATAATTTGATTAGTATTTATTGTTAAAAAATATAAAATATGAAAAAAATTTTAATTTTATTATCTATATTTTTAGCTGTTGGTTTCTTTTATTTTTGGCAAAATAAAGACAAGGAAGAAAAAGAAAATACTTCCATAATTCCAGACATTCACAAGGGAATAGCTGGCGTAAATCAGTTAAAAGAAATCAGAGATGAAAATTCAGCCTCTGGGCCACTTTTTTATACTACTGATGGCGAGCCAATTAAGATATCCAAGACTACCGAACTTTTTGATTATGATTTAAATTATTTTAAATCTGCTAACTTATCTTGCGGACAAATTTATAATCCAGTTTATTTTGAGAATTTAATTAGTAAATTTGAAGGTTCAAATAAAATAGTTTATAATTTTATTTATAAGGGAGAGGAATTATCTAGCTATAAGGTCGTGCTAATACCAAACAAGATGAGATATAATGATTTTAGAGATTTCCAGAGAGATTTTGGTTTTTGTGATGGTAATTCAGAAATTTATCCTAAAATGTTTAATAATAGTTGGTTGTTGTTAGTTTCTTATTGTAAAAATAGTGATTGTGAAAGAGTAAAAAATATAATTGAACCTAATTTAAATTTTAATTATTAATTTTTTGATATGAATGATTGTGTTTTTTGTAAAATAATTAAAGGAGAGATCCCTAGTACGGATATTTACGAGGACGAGGTGGTTAAAGTTTTTTTAAATATTAACCCAGCTTCAAGAGGTCATTTATTGGTCATACCTAAAGAGCATTTTGAAAATGTTTTAGATTGTCCTGACGAAATTTTATCTCACATTATTAAAATTTCTAAAAAAATTGCTAAACTAGCTAAAGAAAAGTTAGGAGCTGACGCTATAAATATTGCCAATAATTCAGGAAAAGAAGCGGGACAAGAAGTTTTTCATCTTCATTTTCATGTTGTTCCTAGGTATAAAGGTGATGGTATGAAGCTTGATTTTATTAATAAGAAGGATTTAAATGATGATTTGGAGGATATAAAAAATATTATAACTTCTTAACTATTTATTATGAAAAATAAATTACAAATACTATATATTCACGGTGGTGAAACTTTTAAAAACAGAAAGGATTATTTAAATTTTTTGAAAAACCGTGAGATTCCTCTTGAAGAAAAAAATAAATGGCACGGAGCATTTTTAAAAAATAGTTTGGGAAATAAATTTGATATTATCAAGCCTCGCATGCCACTAGCTGATAATGCTAAATATGAAGATTGGAAAATCCATTTTGAAAGACATTTTCCATATCTAAAAAATAATATAATTTTGATAGGTGGCTCTTTGGGCGGAATATTTTTAGCTAAGTATTTATCAGAAAATAAATTTCCTAAAAAAATTTTGTCACTTTATTTAATTTGTCCTCCTTATGACAATTCTTTGCCAGGCGAGGATTTGGTCGGTGGCTTTAAATTACCGACCAGTTTATCAAGGCTGGACAATTGTTCAAGTAATGTAAATCTGCTTTTTTCTCAAGATGATGAAGTTGTGCCAGTATTCCATGCTGAAAAATATAGAAAAAAATTAAAAAAAGCCAATATTATTATTTTAAATGGTAAAAATGGGCACTTTAAAGTTTCGGAATTTCCGGAGATAGTGGAAATGATAAAGAGTGATTTAAAGAATATTAAATAATTTATTTTTAAAAATAAAAGAATACAGAATAACTAAACATTGTGTTTAGTTATTTTTTATTTTTAGTTTAAAGAGCCGTCAGGGCTCTTTTGTTATTTTAAATTCAACATGATCTTGTTCGTTTTTAAAGTAATATTTTTTATTATTTAAATAATAAAAGAAAACGATTCGGCGCGCTTATTTATTTTTTATTATTAAAATTGATTTTTCTTTTTTAGAAATAAAAAGTTTTTAATAAACGCGCCCAAGATTTTTATTAATTTTTAAAATATGAAAAAATTATTGCTCGTTTTGGTTAAATTAAAAAAAGTAGCAATCTTCAAGAAGAAAGTTTTAATTTTTCTTTTAGCTTTACTTTTATTTGTTTTTGTTTTTTTATTTTTTAGTTTTTATGGCTCGTGGTGGAGATTTTGGCCACAGAGTATAAAAGCTTCAATTGCCATTAATCGTTTGGCTGTTTCTGTTTATAATAATTCAGATTGTCGAGATTTTTGTTATTTTGAGCAGTTAAATTATGAGAAGGTGATATCTGAATCTTTAAATAATAAAAGAATATTTAATCGCCTAATTCGAGTTATTTTTAATGAAAATGATAATTTAAATTGGAGGTTAAGAGCTTTGGGTATAATTTTAAAAAGTGAAATTATTGATTTAGAGTATTTTTTGGGTAAAGCTCAGAAATTTATTAATAACCCAGAAGGTTCACATCAAATCAAGCAGAGACTAATCTTAAGTTTTAAAACTGACTTGGATTATGCTCAATATCTTGATGAGTTGAGATTTGAAATTTTAGATGGAAAGCTTAATTCTTCTGAGATTAAAGAATCTTTATCTTTTTTGCTTATATTAAATGAGCTTAGCTCTGATTTGGTTTTGGAAATATTAAATAAATCATCAGACGTTTCCTTAATTAAAGATTTCGTTTCAAAAATTAGTTCTAGTAATTATTATTCCTTGGTTAGTGATGATTATCGTTTAGAATATGCGAGTGTTTTAGAGAAAATTTTTTTGAAGTTTAATAATTATGATTTGCGTAGTTTAATTATTTTTTCTTTAGCTGATTTTTTATCTGAAAATTTAAAAGAGGATTATTCTAGTTTATTACAGAAACTATATTTTCATGAAGAATCTGATAAATTTAGTAAATTTTTAATAGCTGATATTTTAAATTCTTATTCAGATAAGAATTACGCTTATCCAGAAATAAGTCAGGTAGAATGGGAGGACTACTATAATTTTTCAAGCTAGGATTAGCTTTTTGAAAGCTATGATTTAAATACAAATTAATTTTTTGGAGCTATGATTTTAAGGTTTTTATTTAAAAACCGACAAGCGCTATTTATTAGCGTTTTGTTTTTAGGTTTTTTTACTTGTCAGTCAGCTAAAGCTATGCCGGTTGGAACTTTACTATATCGAACCTCTGGTAATGGCAACTTGTATGGTTATAATACTGATCAGTTGGTGGTGGTTGAAAATAAGATGCTTAAAAACATCTACACTGGCCATGTGGCAATCTATATTGGCAAAGAAGATGGGCAAGACTATATTGTTGAAGCTATGCCTAGGGGTTTAATTAAAGTTCCGGCTAATCGTTTCATTAATACTAAAAATGGGGAAGAGTTGCTTGGGGCTAAAATTCCAAAGAATATTAGCGAAATTCAAAGATTGAAAATAGTACAAATAGCTAAAACCTTAGCTGAGCAAAATTTATCTTATGACTTTGATTTTAAAAAACAAAAAGGTCCTTCTAGCGGCGAGTGGACCTGCGTTGGTTTGACTGAGAAAATATATGAAAGTGCTAATATTTCTAATCCCTTCAATCTTTCTTCTTTGGAGTATGATCCACGTTTTTATGCTATTAATATAACGCCCGATGGTTTTGATAATTACAGTGTGCAAAATAAAAATAATGGAGATTGTTTGTCTAGGGATTATGAATTTTCTAAAATTTCGGCCAATAAAGAAACCCTTATTCCTTTTCCGGAATTAATTGGTTTTAACTCTGGTTATGAGTATGATGGTGAGAGATATTTTTTCTTTCCTCTGACTCAATTTTGGCAAGAAAATTTGGATGACGTTGAAATTGATATTGAACTTAGTAGTGATTTTTCTGACGAGGAAGTTAGAGGAAATGTTCCTGAGGTGGCTATGGTTTTTAAATGGAGTTTAATAAATAATCCCTTGTCTTCTGTGAATAAAATTTTTGATAAAATTGCTGCTATTTTTAGAAATGATAAAAGTGAATATATTTCTTTTAATGATAAAAATAGTGAGGTGATAGATGATTTTGACACAAGAATAAGTGACGATTTTTCTTTAGATGGAGATGATTTGCCTGTTGAATCAAAGCCTCCTAGTGAAGATATAAAAAATAATAAACTTAGCAGTGATGATCAGAGTGATTTGAGTTTATTAAAAAATTTAAAAAGCTTGATTAGTGTTGATAGTTCTTTGGCAAGTTTTAATACTTCCACTGATGTTTTTAGTTCTAAAATTAATTCAGAAGAATCTTCTGTTTTAAATTCCGACGATCTTAAAGATGAAGTTAACAATAATCCATCTGATGTTTTTTTAAGTAGTATTGAAAATTTTGATATTTTTAAAAAAAATCTATTAATTAGTAGGGTTTATGCCACTTTAAGTGATGATTATGTGGAGATATATAACCCCAATAATGTAGATATTGATTTAGAGGAGGCAGGTGTTAGATTGTATAAAGCTAAAACATCGCTCACACCATCGCTTATGATGCGTATCGGCAATTTAAGTGATGGAAGCTATCCGAAAGGAGTAATAATCCCAGCCAAAGGTAAATACATGATAGCCAGAGGCTCAGCTTCTGAAGAAATAAAAAATAAAGCGCATGCTATAGCTAGTAGGACTGAATTTTCTTTCACGGGTAAAGCCTATACTATTTATTTATCTGGTGGTGTTATCTCTAATGATGACGATGAAGATATTGTTGATAAAATAGGCTTTGGTGGCGCTAAATATTTTGAAAGATTTCCAGCTTTAGAAATTCTAGATAATCACTTATTGGTACGTAAGGCAAAAATTGACTCTACCTCTTCTAATATGAAGGAATATGGGTCTGATTTTAATTTGGGAAATTCTTATGATAGTCATAATAATTTATTCGATTTTGTTTTGATAAATTTAACAAGTGCGGAAAATCAAAATAATAGTCAAACAGAAAATAATAATTCTAATAATACAAACGATACAAATAATTTAAATGATGATACTAGTAATGATGCAGAAAATACAAATAATAGTTCTATTGAAAACGAACAACAGAATGATAATCAAGAAGATAATCAAACCGAAGCGCCTTTATCTCTTCTGATAAGTAAAATTTATGCCACCGACAAAGATGATTATATTGAGCTATATAATCCTAATGAGGTCGACATTAATTTAGAGGAAAGTTCTTATCGTTTGTATAAAACAAAAACTGGTATAAGCCCTTATTTAATGTTGAGATTCGGAAATCTATCTGACGCTTCTTATCCGGGTGGTCTTGTAATTCCAGCCAAGGGCAAATATTTAATTACTCGATCTGATGCTTCAGCCGAGATTTTAAATAAGGCTCAGGCTATAGTAAATCG
>CAZNDY010000007.1:24339-25972 GCA_964572055.1 uncultured Gammaproteobacteria bacterium | reverse complement strand
TTTTCTTTTCAGCCTCACCTTTAATCGACAAGATGTCGTTCTCAATAGAAATATCTACTTTCTCGGGGTCAATACCAGCTAATTGAGTCTCAACAATAACATTGTCATTATCTTCATACATATCAACCGCTGGAATAAATCCAGAAACGGAACGAGTTGATGGTGAAAACTCACTAAAAACTTTATCCATCTCATCAAAATAATTGTCGCTTAAAAAAGGACTCCATTTTATAAGAGACATATATTTTAAATTCTTTTTTCAAAATAGTTTTTCACTATAGATGAAAAAAGAAAAAATTTAATTTTTATTTTTACTGCCAGCCACAATTCTAGCTGGAATTATAATTTTATCTTTTAACTTATACCCAGGTCGAAGCTCCTTAACAACGTAATCCCCTTCACCTTCAACTGCCTCCATACTATTATAATCAAATTTTTCTCCAACAGTTTTTATTTTCTCAATTCCATTTCTGGAGAAAAAATCATCAAATTGCTTAATAGTATACTTTACACCCTCTACCCAAGGATTTTTGCTTTGATCTTCGTCTAAAGCATGAATAGAAGTATTTAAATTATCATAAATTGGTAAAATCTCTAGTAAAAACCCTTCTAAAGAATATTTTAATAATTCCTTCTTTTCCTCTGCTGAGCTTCTAAGCAAATTCTGATAATCAGCTAAAGCTCTTTTATACTTACTTTCTAATTCATCATTTTTTTTCTGTAAATCAATTAACGAATCGTCTTGAGAATCGTCTGGAGAATCATTCAAATCATCATTTTTTTGTTCATCTTTTTCCTGGGATGAATTTTCTGATAATTTTTCTTCTACTGACTCATTTTCTTGATCAAAATCTTTTTTTAAATCTTCACTCATAAAAACTATTGAAACTTACTTTTTAAATAATTAATCAAATCTAAATTTTTCTCATAATCCATTCTAAGTGGTCCCATAATTCCAATAACACCACTCTGTTTCTTTTGTTCATATTTCAAAACCAAGGAACTTAAGAATTGACCGAAAGGATTTTCACTACCAATAAAAATATTTTCTCCAATTTTCAATTTATCAAAAATATCAGCAATTATTTCTTCCATTCGATCAATAACAATAGAAACATCACAAACCACATTAGACTGTTTAAATTCCGGCTGAATAAACAAATTTGATATTCCAGTATAATAAAGATCATTTTTGTGAAAAGCCCAGAAAATAGCATTACCAGAAATATCGGCTAATTTTTTAGCTACCTTTTTAAAAGATTCCTGATTATAGTCAAAAGTCTCATCTAAAACTTTTTTGTATTTATCATCAATCTTTTTTTTCTTAGAAAGAACATGCTCATCAACAAACAATCTATAAGCTAATTCAGTTGGAATTCGACCAGCAGAAGTATGGGGTTGAAATATATAACCCTCCTCTTCTAACTCAGCCATTTCATTTCTAACCGTAGCCGAAGAAACATCCAACTTACATCTTTCAACTAACATACCAGAACTAACCGCTTGAACGTTCTTAATATATTCTTTAATAATGGCTAACAAAATACTTTTTTTTCTTTCACTAATTGTCATATTTTTTATTTACAAAACAATTATATAAAATTAGCACTCTTATGTCAAGAGTGCTAAACAA